>NZ_JAUBTL010000055.1:36535-56586 GCF_036702475.1 Microcoleus sp. D2_18a_B4 | reverse complement strand
GTCCCGCCCGTCCAAAAAGGACGGGCGGGACGCCCATCCCACAAGCTTGTGGAAGTTATTTAATTCTCATTCCTAACTTATTTTATGAATTCCTGCAACCGCGATGCCCAATCAGCTTCGCCGAATCGTCAACAATCACGAACGGCGCAAGCGGATTTACGCAAATAAAGAGAGGTAGAGACGTTTATTCTTCCATTTTCCCTGAAACATCATTACTCTTTCAGCCTTGCTGTGGGTTGATAGTAGCGCCGATTACAAAACTTGCCGGGGGGCGATCGGAATTTCAATAATAAACTCGCTCCCCTCTCCGGGTGCAGAAACGCAAGTCAATTTTCCGCCGTGAGAACTAACAACAATCGAGTGAGAAATAGACAATCCCAAACCAGTTCCCGAACCCACGGGCTTAGTTGTAAAAAATGGATCGAATATCTTGTGCAGCACCTCAGTGCTCATCCCCGGCCCGCTGTCGGCAATTCTAATTATGGCAGAATTCCTGTCAGTCACCTCTGTAGAAATTGTAATAGTAGGCTGTTTATGAGAGTTTTCCGGGCAATCTCTTGCTACGAGGAGAGCATCGATCGCATTTGTCAAAATATTCATAAACACCTGATTCAACTGAGACGCATAACAAGTAATTAGGGGTAGCGTGCTGTAATTTTTAATCACCTCAATTCCCAAACGCCCGCCCTCTTTTCTCAGGCGCGGTTGCAGCAACATCACCGTACTGTCGATGCCTTGATGGATATCTACCGACTTCATTTGCGCTTCGTCGAGGCGCGAGAAATTCCGCAAGCTTAGCACAATATCCCGGATTCTTTCCGCTCCTACTTTCATGGAATCCAGCAGCTTTTGCAAATCCTCGCTCAAGAATTCCAGCTCAATTGTTTCTATTTCTTCGAGAATTTCCTCAGCAGGCTCTGGATAGTGCTGCTGGTAAAGCTCAATCAATTTTAACAAGTCTTTAACGTATTCGCTAGCCGGATTGAGATTGCCGTAGATGAAACTTACAGGATTATTAATTTCGTGAGCTACACCAGCGACCATTTGCCCCAAACTAGACATCTTTTCCGTTTGGATTAATTGAGCTTGAGTTAGTTTAAGTTCGCGCAAAGTTTGTTCTAAACGCTCGTTTTTTTCATTTAACTCCTGCGTCCGCTCTTGCACTTTCTGTTCCACAGAATTGTAAAGTAGAGCATTTTCCAAAGAAATAGCAACTTGGGAAGAAAGCAACCTTAAAACTTCCAATCTGTGGGGAGTAAATGCTCCGACAGTCAAATTGTTTTCTAAATAAAGAATGCCGATTAGTTTGCCTTGATTGATGATGGGAGTACACAAAATAGATTGGAGTTTGTGTTTGGCAACGTAAGGATCTGCTGTAAATAGTCCCTCAGCCGCCGCATTGCTCAACACCAAATCCGAGCGAGTCCTTTCCACATAATTAATAACCGTCACAGGTAAATCCTGATAGCCTTCAACAGGCGTAAATTGCAGCACAGCTACATCTTCAGCAAATACTGAGGCTTTAGCTGAAATCAACAGTTGACCATCTCTGACTAAAATCAGAAAACCTAATTGAGCACCTGCATTTTCTAAGGAGATTCTCATCAAAGAAGCCAGCAACTTATCGAGGACAATTTCGCTAGAAATCGCCAGAGATGCTTTCATTACCGTTGCCAAATCCAGGACTCTCGCATCGCTGCCCGTAGAAGTATGAATAGTTGTGGTAGTTTGATTGTTGTTAAAACTTCCGTTGATCGGCGTCATTTCCCGCAACTGCGGATACTTCTGTTCTAAATCTTCTACTTTGCGAACTGCACCCCAGCGCAAGTAGCACGAGTGAGCTTCGCGCAAGTGGATTTTGGCATATTGATACTTGCCTTTACTCAACCAAAACTTAGCTGCTAGTTCATTAGCTAGCGCTTCATTTTGGACAAACTCATTGTCTTGGGCTAAATTTATAGAGAAATCGTACAGTTCTACAGCTTCTGAATCTTTCTTGGAAATTCTGGCGATTTCTGCTTGTACTAAAAGGTACTTGTGCAGAAAATTTTCGGCACAGTTGTCTGCCCAAATTTTCATCTGTTTTTGGTTTTCCTCTAACTTTTCCAAATATTCCTTTTGCTTCTCTTCTGAAACATTTGGGAAAACGGCGGCTAAAGTTAGAGAAAAGAAAAAATTCCATTCAGTAGCGGGTATGGCTCCGGTAATAAAAGATAGCTGTTTTTCTACTTCAAAAGCTAGTTGTAGCGCTTCGTTGAAGTTGCCGTACCAGTACATTACCTGGCATTTGCGAATCTGATAAAGGCAGAGCGAGTACAAATTTTGATGAGCTTGACAGTTGTGTACGTATTCAGCTTCGCTGATATCTTCGCTTTCAAATACAAACTTTTCAGGAGTTAGTTTGCTCAAGTTACGCAGGATTAACTCTACTCCTAATAATATATCGGTTACGAGCTGATTTTTGGTTTTTTGGCTGAACTGCAAATACCTGCTCGTATCGACCAGAATTTGCGAGATTTCTTTACCTTGAAAAAATGAGTTAGCTATGCGGTTGGACAGGATATAACCCGCATACTCTAAATCTCCTGATTCTAAAGCTGCTTGATATCCTTCATTGCTGATCGCGTGGGAATCTTTGATGTGGTTGAACCAGTAATAAAAAATACTGACCAGGGATGAACAAGCTCTGCACTTCAAGCCAATATTGCCAGATTTTTCGCTGAGATTCAGCGATAGCAAGCCGAATTGATACGCAGCTTTGTAATCTCCCGAAACTGCGTTTAAGAACATACCGTAGCCAGCATAGCAAAGAGAGGCTTCGGGTACTAAACCGTATTGTAGAGAAAGATTGACTCCTTTTAAAACGCTGACTTTCCACAAGTCTGGATTTTTGAGGTACGCCGATGTCAGCAAGTTTGTAATTAATTTGACTGCAACTTTTTTGTCTGGTACAGTCATTTCGGGGGCGTCAATCAGGGAAGCTATTTCTCTACCTGCTAAAATATTTGTGGCTGCTGCAAATTCTTCGGATATGACTTTTTGTAGCCCGTCTAGGGGCAAGTCAATGCCTAGTAAGTCCAAAGCTTTGATTCCGGCTTTAACGGCTTCTTCGTACTTCGCCCGCAGGGTGTACTGCACGATCAGCAGGTTGTAAATTTCTACCTTTTCTAAGGGCGATCGCGCTTTTTCCAGAGTTATATTAATAAATTCTTCAGAATTCTCAAAAAAACCGTTTAAATACTCAACATTTGCTCGCTCCATGTGCAAGGCAAAGGCTAAATCGTAGTGGGCATCCCAAATATCGGCGCTCAAACCGTCCATGCCTGCGGTCAAATACTGCAAGGCAGCAACATAAGCAGTGGCATCTTTGGCTCTGCGGGCTGCGTCTAAATTCAGGGTTGCCAGTTCAATTAATTCTCGATCGTCTTTAATTAGCGATCGAGCTACATTCAAGTGATCGACTAATTCAAAGATTCTGTCAGCGCGATATTCAGCCGGGGTGTTTTCTAGGATTTGCCTGCCTATTTTCAGGTGAACTGCCTTTTTTTGCGAGTCGTCGATCAGAGCGTAAGCGGCTTGCTGTACGCGATCGTGCAAAAATTTATAATTCAGAATTAATAGTGGAAACAGCACGTAATCTAATGACTTGCTTTCCAATTCCGAAGTTGGCAGAATCAGTCCCGATTTAATCGCGGGCAACAGGTGAGAAAAAGTTTCCGAGGCTTCTTTTTCATTAATTAAAGAAAGAGTATTCAAGTCAAATTCGTTGCCCAAACAAGCCACCAAACGCAAAACTTGCTGCGTTGAACTTGGCAGTTTTCTCAATTTTTGTACCATCAAATCTACTACATTGTCAGTGATAGCGCACTGCTCAATTTGAGTCATATCCCAATGCCAGCCGCCCTTGCTCCCTGACTGTGGCGGGTGAAAAACTAGCAGGTTTTCCTGATACAATGTTTGTAGGAATTGATTGACAAAAAAAGGATTACCATCGGTTTTGCTGATGACCAATTCAGCTAAGGGCTTGACAGATTCTCGATCGCTGTGCAAAGTCTCGGCAATCAAATGAGTGATGTTTTCCACCCCCAGCGGCGACAAAGCAATCTGATTAATGATAGCTTCCTGATTTCGCAGCGTCTCCAAAGTCATCATTAAAGGATGAGTAGGACTAACTTCATTATCCCGATAAGCACCAATTAAAAACAGATATTGCGTAGCTTCATCTGTCATCATCAATTCGATCAATTTGAGAGTAGCCGAATCAGCCCACTGCAAATCGTCGAGAAAAATGACCAGCGGATGTTCTGGCTGGCAAAATACGCGAATGAAATTTTGAAATACTAAATTAAAGCGGTTCAGAGATTCCGTCGGCCCCAATTCAGCTACAGGAGACTGAGCTCCGACAATTAGTTCAACTTCGGGAATGACATCAATAATAATTTGCCCGTTTTGACCGAAGGAAGTGCGGAGTTTTTCGCGCCAAACTGCTAATTGAGCCTCGCTTTCAGTTAAGAGTTGCCGCACCAATTCCGAAAAAGCGCTGACAACGGCAGAATAAGGAATAGTCCGCTTGTACTGGTCAAACTTTCCCCAAATAAAATAGCCGCGCCTGCGGGTAATAGGTTTGTCTAAAATCTTCACCATTGCAGATTTGCCAATGCCGGAATAACCGGCAATCAGCATCATCTCGCTACGGGATTTATGCTGTCCTCTCGCCAAAACTGACAAGGGAATTTCTTTTTTCGATTTGATCTCTTTTTTGATGACAGAAATTTGAGAATCGTCGGTGCGGTAGCCTCGATTATTTGTTGCTGCTACCCGTTCAAATGCCGCTAAAAGAGTTTCAACTTCTCGCTGTCTCCCGTAAAGTTTTTGAGGTATTTGAAATTTGTCGGAAATATCTTGGCTGCCGAGAGTAAAATCGGAAACAAACCCAGATGTTTGCCACTGAAACAGGCAGGATTCCAAATCTGCTTTTAGTCCCCAAGCACTTTGATAGCGCTCCTCAGCGGTTTTTGCTAACAATTTCATCACAATATCTGAAACAGCTTTAGGAATTTCTGGGGCTATTTCAGCGAGAGGTACTGGCTGTTTGGCGATGTGACAGTGAACTAACTCCATAGGATCTGTAGTGGCAAAAGGGAGTTGTCCTGCCAGGATTTCATAGAAGGTCACGCCGAGGGAATAAAAGTCGGTGCGGTAATCGACTACCCGGTTCATTCTGCCGGTTTGTTCGGGCGACATATAGGCTAAAGTGCCTTCTAAAAAATTGGGATTTTTATTGGGGATATTTTCCAGGTTGGATGCTGTTGAGATGCTAAAATCTATGAGCTTCACTTGTCCTGTAGCAGGATTAAAAACTATATTAGAGGGGTTTATATCTTTATGAATTACATTTTTTCCGTGAATTTCTCCCAAAGTTTCAGCAACTTTGATGGCAGTAGTCAGAAATCCTAAAAGGGTAAATTTTTGGGAACCCATAAATATTTTTAAAGATTCCCCGCCAAAATCTTCTAAGATCATTGCCAGACTATTTCTAACCTGTTGCAACTTATACACTTTCACAACTCCGTCCAACAGGCTTAAGTTGGCAGTGATCTCATATTCGCGCTTGTATCTATTCAGTTCTTCAGGAGTCGGATAGTCTTCTTTGATAAGTTTGATAATAACAGGTTGGTTGTTCTGCTCGTTGTGGCCGCGGTAAACCAGGGAAGTGCTGCTTTCATAAATGAGAGCGAGAACTGCAACGCCGGGAATTGCCATCATAGTTGGGTTCTCTCAAATTAGGTGTGCTTGGTCAATGTTACAGGACTGACGCGCGGCGGGCTAGAAACCCGGTTTCTTCGTTGCTAGTCGTTGACAAACCCAAGATTTTTTCGGGTAAATCGGGTTTCTTTTCGTAAATCCTATATTATTCTTCATTATCGCTCAAGAGCTATCTTTTGGGATGTGTGGGAAGGCAGGCCTTGACAGGAATGAGCTGCTGCTGACAAAAGCACGCTGGGGCTTTCGTCACCTCCGCAGTTAGGTAAACAAAATCACAAATACAGGATTTGTGCAAGCATTTACTTTAATGCTCGATCGCCATGCTGACAACTAAATCATCTCAGATTCCCAGCAATCGCTTGACTTTCGTGGAGCGTCACCACATCTCGTGAAAATACGCAAGTGCTGAAAGATTTATTTTTTCCGGCGATCGGGCACGAATTGGGGGTGCTTGAAAAAAACCGGGCGGTGCAAATCTTAACTATAATTCGCTACCAAGGCGCGGAGGGAGTTAAGTGTTGCTTCGGAATCTGCAAGTTCCTTCAGTTCTATCTATTTTGACCGATCGATTAACAATAGTGACATACTCCTACACCAACACAAGCTGTCACCATTGGTGTAGGCATCTGGGTGACTCCAGCTATTGCTTCGGACATTGACTGAGCTTTAAGCACGGGATGACCCACCGCCCTATTTTTGATTCCTATTGCTGCATTATGATCGCGGTCTAGACTACACCCACAGTGAGGGCAGTCATGCCAACGAATATGCAGCTTTTTTGGTACTTTTTCGCCACAACTAGAGCAATCTTGTGAAGTATTGTAGGCACTTACTGGGATTACCAACACACCAGCATTTACGGCTTTATTTGTTAGAATCGACAGAAAGCTTGACCACCCAGCATCCAACACAGATTTAGCTAATTTTGTACGAGCCAGTCCTTTAATATTCAAATTTTCAACCGCAACAACATCATATTTTTTCAACAGCTCGTTAGCCGTCTTAAAATGAAAGTCTTTACGCTTCTCTGCTACTTTCTTGTGACATTTTCCCAGTTGCTTAACTGCTTTCTGTCTCCGGTTGCTACCTTTTTTACGACGCGATACTCGCTTCTGAATAGTTCGCAGACGTTTCCCGGCTTTGCGGTAATGTTGAGGAATTGCAACTGTTTCGCCCTCAGAGGTTGTCAAGAAATTCTTTAGCCCAACATCAATTCCACTAATCTTTTGAGGATTAAAATCTGGTTTAATCGTAGGAACTGTTGAATCTTCTAGGGAGAGCGTAAGATAGTACCCATCAGCCTTTTTAGTGATAGAGACGGTTTTGATTTTGAATCCATTAGGTATGGAACGGTGTAAAACAACCTTAACTTTTCCAAGCATCGGCAAGTTAATTAAGTTATTTTGTAAACAACCGTCTTTAACTTGAGGATAAGTGAACGTGCGATAACGACTGCGTGGTTTAAATCGAGGTCGGCCACTACGCTTTCCGTTGCTATCACCTTTTAGGAAACGATCAAAAGATACCTTAACTCGCTTAACTACATCTTGAAGAACTTGAGAGTAAATCTCGGCATACCAAGGATGAGTTTTCTTGAGTTGAGGTAACGTTTTTTTCTGACTGTAATATTCGGGATTATCCCGCAGTTCGGGTAAATGGCAAACTAGCGGACACGCATTGATGGGAGAACGGTTTTGCTCGTCCCAATTGAATCTATCAGCCAACAAGTAATTGTATTGAGCCCATAGCATCGACAGCCATCTGTCGATTTCAATGGCTTGTAACTTTGTTGGACGTAATCGATATTGGTAAGAGCTTCTCATTCCTTTGGCGTGGTCGGTACATATCAATTAGTGTTACTGTACCAGAATACTTTATTTACTGTCAAGTGCATGAGTAAAGTATATTGAAGTACAAAATAGACTCGTTAAACAAAGAGTTTGTTTGTTTCGTCATCCACCCGTCTAGCAATTCAAAACTATGTTTTGAATTGCTAGACGGGTGGAATCCTCACCTCACGCGCCTTTCATCCCACACTAATCGAAGCGATATAGTGTGGGGATTCCCGTCTGTTTAGCTAACTGACCGAAAGCATCTAGGATACAAGCCCCCGGCTTCATCTGTGGAGAAATAAAAAACCTGTATCCGATGAAACTTGCCCCCCCAATTTATCCGTGGGGTCAATGCTTCAATTCTTTAATCTAAAATCTAAAATCTAAAATCTAAAATCGATTGAGCGTTTGAGCAGAGTAAATTTCACAAAAAATGCAGAATTATTGCACCTTGTCTGGTGCGCGGCAGCGAACCCTACATTAATCAAATTTGCCTAACTCTTAAGAAAATTTTAGGAAAGATTAAGAATTATTGCCATAAAACCAAGGTAAAGTTGTTTGAATTGCGAGTCAAATGCCAAGCAGGCAAAGCGTTTGAGCATTTCCCAAATGTGTAAATCCTCAGAAACTTAGTATTTCTCAAGGATTCATCCGGTGAGAAAATCAGAAACAACCTTAAAATTTAGCAGTAATCGCCCGATCGGGCAATTCTCAACCAGCACCAGGAAAAAAACTATGAAATTGGCTTATTGGATGTACGCAGGGCCAGCCCACATCGGCACTTTGCGCGTCGCCACTTCCTTCAAAAACGTCCATGCAATCATGCACGCACCGATTGGAGACGACTATTTCAACGTCATGCGTTCCATGCTGGAGAGGGAACGGGATTTCACCCCGGTGACTACCAGCGTCGTTGACAGACACGTACTGGCGCGGGGTTCGCAAGAACGGGTGGTGGACAACATCACCCGCAAAGACAGAGAAGAACACCCAGATTTAATCGTGCTCACCCCGACTTGCACCTCCAGCATTCTGCAAGAAGACTTGGAAAACTTCGTGGAACGAGCTCAATTGGATGCCAAAGGCGATGTATTGCTGGCGGATGTTAACCATTACCGCGTCAACGAACTGCAAGCGGCCGATCGCACTTTGGATCAAATCGTCCAATTTTACATTAACAAAGCCCGCAAAAAAGGCGATTTAGTAGAAGCCAAAAGCGAAAAACCATCTGTCAACATTATCGGTATGTCTACGCTGGGTTTCCACAACCAGCACGACTGCACCGAGTTGAAGCGTTTGATGGCTGATTTGGGCATTGAAGTCAACGAAGTTATTCCCGAAGGTGCTTCGGTTCATAACTTAAAAAGACTGCCGCGCGCCTGGTTTAACTTGGTTCCTTATCGGGAATTGGGGATGATGAGCGGGGAGTATTTGCAAAAAGAATTCGGTACGCCGATGGTGGATATTACGCCGATGGGTGTGGTAGAAACTGCGCGCTGTATCCGCAAGATTCAGCAAGTTTTGAATGCTCAAGGTGCGGATGTTGATTACGAAAACTTTATTGACCAACAAACTCGATTTGTGTCGCAGGCTGCTTGGTTTTCGCGATCGATCGACTGCCAAAACTTAACGGGCAAAAAAGCCGTCGTATTTGGCGATAATACGCACGCTGCGGCGATGACGAAGATTTTGGCTCGCGAGATGGGAATCCACGTTGTGTGGGCAGGAACCTACTGCAAACACGACGCTGACTGGTTCCGGGAACAGGTTAGCGAGTATTGCGATGAAGTGCTGGTGACGGATGATCACGGGGCGATCGGAGATGCGATCGCCAAAGCGGAACCTTCGGCAATTTTCGGCACCCAAATGGAACGCCACGTAGGTAAGCGGTTGGATATTCCCTGCGGCGTAATTGCTGCACCGATTCACGTCCAAAATTTCCCGATCGGCTACAAGCCATTTTTGGGTTATGAAGGCACGAATCAGTGCGTAGATTTGGTCTACAATTCCTTCACTTTGGGAATGGAAGACCACTTGCTGGAAATCTTCGGCGGCCACGATACCAAGGAAGTGATTACGAAGGGTATTTCGGCTGACTCTGATATGGGTTGGACGAAGGATGGACAGGCTGAGTTGAACAAAATCCCTGGTTTTGTGCGGGGTAAGGTGAAACGGAATACTGAGAAGTTTGCGCGCGATCGGGGGATTGATAAGATTACCGTTGAGGTGCTTTACGCAGCGAAGGAATCTGTCGGCGCGTAGTTAGTTGGTAGGGTGGGCATTTGCCCACCTTACTTAGTAAAATAGAAATGCACTGTCACTTTTCAAACATAGAAAAGTTCTTTATGGCTAATTCTGTTGCTTTCCAGACCGCGATCGAATATGTAGAATCTCTGGCAATTGAAGAGCAAGATTTGTTAATTGAATTAATTCAGAAACGGCGAATTGAAAATCGGCGATTGGAAATTGCTAGCAATGCAAGAGAGGTTTTGAGTGCTTTAAAAGCCGGCACAGCCAAGCGAGGCAACTTTGCACAGTTAAAAGCTGATTTACTGGATGAAGAATGAAAACTCTAGTTTGGAACAACAGTTTTAAACGGGCTTTTAAACGGGTTATCAAGAGAAATCCGCAATTAGGTGAGAAAATATTTTCGGTTTTGGAGTTGTTAGTAAACGATCCATTTTCTCCTTCATTGAAGGCACATAAACTGCGGGGGCAATTAGAAGGACTTTGGGCTTGTTGGGTAGAGTCCGATTGCCGAATTATCTATACTTTTGAGCAAGATAATGAAACGCAAGAGGAATTGATCGTCTTGATTGATATTGGGACGCATGATGAAGTATATTAACTGACGATCGCCCTTTTCCAAAAAGCGTGCGATCGCCCACGAGGAAAATTTCTACAATATCAGATGAGCCAATCTTGCTCTCATGCAAAAAATCATGTCAACCTCTACGAAAAGGGAGTATCCCTGTCTTGTGGCGATCGCCCGGAAAGCCTTAAAATGGTTTACCGAAACGTCCCCAATCCAGATTTAATCATTCCACTCTCCTGCACAATTGCGGATGCTGCTTCCCCCAAAATTTTGTGTGCGGCAGTCGTCGGATGAATGCCGTCCCAAAACAAAAATCGATCGGGACTACCACAAACACCTCCACCCGATAAACACGCACTCGTCACATTAGTCAAGCCATATTTAGCCTGGTTTGCGATCGCTTCCTGATAAAGCGCATTAGCATCCAGAGTCGCAATCTTTAAGTCAGAATGCTGTTGATTTAATACCTTAACCGTTCGCCTCAAACCCTGATTGTGCGCTTGTGTTAATGCAGT
The DNA here is from genome assembly GCF_036702475.1 of Microcoleus sp. D2_18a_B4. NCBI lineage: Bacteria > Bacillati > Cyanobacteriota > Cyanophyceae > Oscillatoriales > Microcoleaceae > Microcoleus > Microcoleus sp. D2_18a_B4. The sequence continues at coordinate 45,658 of NZ_JAUBTL010000055.1, read as the reverse complement.
GAGCCTTGCAGAATTAGCGGCTGTTCGCGTCGCCGGTAACTGCCCCAAATCTGGTAAATTTGCCAGCAGGATATTTTTGGCACCCACATCAGCAAGAGACGCGATCGCCTTCGCCACATTTTCAACGGGAAGATTCGCATTATTTACCCCCTGCAAATAGTCATTTGCACCCGCCCACAGTACATACAGCGCATGAGGATTTGCCTGTTTTTGGGATTTAGTCCATGACTGAACTTGAGCTAACACACCAGGGACAAGGCTATTGCGATCGCTCCCCGTTGTTGCACCTCCATAGGCCAAATTAGTGACTCGTTCAGGCGGCAACTTTAGGCGATCGGCAAGATACTCTACCCAAACTTTACCATTCGAGTAACGCCCTTGAAAGTAAGTCGAACGAGGCGGATATTGACCCCCGCTCGATCGAAACACCATTCCCATATCCGAAAGGCTGTCCCCAAATACATATAGTTCATTGACAGCCTCAGAACTTTGAGCTGATAGGATGAGTGCAACCATAAAAGATAAAAGCGCAATAATTACGGCAAAAAACGTTTTTTTCAACACTTGGTATTAGTTAGATAGTTGAAATATTTGATAATTTGTACCCGGTAATTACCGAGTTCGTGATTTTGACATTTAGTGTTAGTTATATTCTTGAAATCGCTTAAATATTGGCACCAATTACTAATATATCAATTTTGTAAAAAATGTGGGGAGTAAACCTGAACTTTAATTGTGGGTTGCCCCACTCCACTGCTCAACCTACATATATTGGTGGTGTCCTTGACCAAGAATTTCTTGATGGTACCCGCCACGTGATTTATCCGTGGAATCAATCCCAAATCGAAAATCGAAAATCCTCAAGCCCCCGCATTTATCCGTGGGGTCGCCTCTAAAATCTAAAATCTAAAATCTAAAATCGATTGACACTTTTCTAATGGTATCTAGCTCATAGCGCTGTGGCGGGGACAAAACCGTACATATTTTGGGAGATTACCCAATAAAGTTACGCAAGAGGCGAACCACGAAAACCTCCCAAACAACTACCCTTGAGGTAAATATCAATAAAAAAAGAATGGATTTAAAGCTGATTTACTCGACTATCAAGAAATTGAACGCACTTTTTATCCCGGAAAGCCCGCACAAAACAAAAACCCTCCCCAACAAGGAGAAGGGAGGGTGAAAAGACAGTGAAAAATTTAAGTTTTTGCAGAATTAACAATAAGGAGTTACATCTTCGCCACACTCGTCAGCCAAATAACACAAAGCTCGAAAGCGCAGCCCAACCACTTGCTCGTAAAGCGGATTTAACTTGCACAGTGGCGGAATGGAAAATAAAGTGCGATCGCCAATTTTGACTTCTCGCTCAAACGGACACTGGCTGGGAATAAACTTACACAGCAACCGAGCCAACTTTTGACTTTTAATTGCAGTGTTATCAAGCCATTGTTTTAGCGGATGCAATGGGTCAAAGTGTGGCTTTTGACCGTAAGGTTGAGAAATTGTAGCGACATTAACGGCGGTTTCTTGTTTGCCAAATCCTACCCAATGTGGCAGAGTTCGGTAGGAGACTGTATGCTCAAATACGTTCATTTTGCTCTCTTCCTCTTTTATAACGAGGTGCCAAGAACTCTCTGTAGAGCTTGTGCGATATTATCTACAATCAGTATCTACAGCATCTCGTTTTGCTTTACCGGATTGAACTTCTTAAATTAATGACTTAGGGCGAGAAAAGTTGTTCCTGATTTTTTTTAGTCACGGTGTGCGATCTAAAAAGTGTCCTCATTTCAAGCCCAACAATTGATTGATAGGGTAAAAATTCTGTCTTCTACGTTCTAGCTTCAACCTTCGGTTGACTCTCCTTTTGTAGTTCAATTACAATTGTGACGCATCGACGTGAATTATCCTATACGTGAAAATGCGGAACTTTTAATAAAACTTATAATATTTCTAAATAAGCTCTGCTGCAAAAAACCCTGGAACCTCGACCCAACAATCTTTGCTCGCGATCGCTCAGAAACTCATACAATGAGAAATAATCGGTATCACCGCCCTCACCACCCATGAGTAACCCAGAAACCAAAGCTATCACCCGCGAATTGCAAAGCCACGCCGCCATTCTCGGTGGCTTCGTCTCCCTTCTGTGGATTATCGAAATTGTCGATGTATTCCTGTTCCGAGGCAGGCTGAATGCCTACGGAGTCCGCCCCCGCAGCCTCGACGGACTTCAAGGCATCCTGTTGATGCCTTTTCTGCATGGCAGTTTTGCTCACTTAGCCGCCAATACCCTCCCTTTTGTGACATTGGGTTGGTTGATAATGCTGCGAGAAATGAGCGACTTTTTTATTGTGAGTGCCGTCACTGTGCTAGTCAGCGGATTCGGAGTTTGGCTGACTGGCGCGCCCTATTCCGTTCACATTGGTGCCAGCGGATTAATCTTTGGTTACTTCGGTTTCTTGCTGCTGCGGGGCTATTTTGAACGCAGTTTTACATCTATTTTGGTATCTTTAATTGTCGGTTTCTTCTACGGCAGTTTAATTGGGGGAGTTTTGCCGTCGCAGCCGGGAGTTTCCTGGCAAGCGCATTTCTTTGGCTTTGTCGGCGGCGTATTAACAGCTCAACTTTTGGGCCGGCAGAAACGGCGAATTAACTAGAATAAGACTGAGGCTGCATCCTATCATCACCTTGGTTTATTGCTCATAAATTATCTAAAAGCGTAGGTTTTTTGTCAATAAACCTGGTTTCTTGTGTAAGATCAAATCCGTTAGCATCGGAATAGTAAATTCGAGTTCAGTGTTCACGGCGTTGACAGTTGACTGTTCACGGCGTCAACAGTCAACATCATTCCGGTGTTACCGGAAATGATATAACAATTGCGTCCCGGATAGCCAGACTAACTGCTGACCAATAATTCAACGCGGGCCGGCAAGCACACAGTAAAAACCGAACCGCAACCTAACTCGCTTTCAACGTGCATATCGCCACCCATCATCACGCAAAAGTGACGACTAATAGTCAATCCCAAACCCGTGCCGCCATACTTGCGGGTAGTTGATGCGTCGCCCTGCATAAATGCTTGAAATAAATGCTGCAATTGTTCGGGGGGAATCCCAATGCCCGTATCAGCTACGCGAAAAATTATTGAGTCGGAAGGTTCGGCTATTTCTTGAGTGGTTAAGCTGTCATGTTTAACTCTTTCAATACAGAGGCTAATAGTGCCATGTTCCGTAAATTTGGCTGCATTGCTCAGCAGGTTGAGCAATATTTGACGAGTTTTGGTAATGTCCGCATACATCATTCCCAAGTCGTCAGCACAATCAACTTCAAACTTATTAGAATTTTTATCTACCAAGGGTTTGACAGTAGAAACTACCTCGTCAATTAAATTAACCGGGTTGAAAGTTTCTAAGTAAAGTTCCATCCGACCCGCTTCAATCTTAGAAATATCTAGAATGTCGCTAATTAAAGATAGCAAGTGTTTGCCCGCTGTTTGAATTTTTTGCAAGTCGGGGATAAAATCTTCGCAGCCTAAATCCTCGGCGTCTTCTTTGAGCATATCGCTGTAACCAATAATCGCGTTGAGGGGAGTTCGCAATTCGTGGCTCATATTAGCTAAAAAGGCGCTTTTGGCTTGGTTTGCTGCTTGAGCGGTTTGAGCTACCTTTTGGAATTCTTCTGCTAATTTGCGCTGGGTAATATCTTCGGCAATACCGACGATGCGGTAAATTTCTCCGGTTTGGTTGCGGACTGGAAAAGCCCGATCGCGCACCCAGCAAACTGAACCTTCCGTTGGCGTAGCCCCCGTAGGGGCTCGCACTACCCGATACTCCTCATCATAATCGCCCCGCACCTGTTTCTCAAAAGCTGCCTTGACGCGATCGACATCCTCCGGGTGAATAGCATCCCAAAAAGCCTCCGGTTCTGACTGCAAACTCTGACAGCTCAAATTCCATATTTTTTCGCAAGCAGGGCTCACATAAACTAGCTGTTTTTGATTGGGTTCTCTAATCCAAAATACCTCATGAATATTTTCTGCCAACTGGCGAAACCGCTCCTCGCTAGCCCGCAACTTCTCCACAGCACTGTGAAATTCAGTCACATCCTGAATCAGCGATGCCACCCCAATGATGCTGCCGTCAGCATCAACCAAAGTCGTATTGTACCACTCGCACAAAATTATTTTGCCGTCTTTTCTGATGTTCTCGTTAAGGCTGGTAACTCCTCCTTGATTAGTGAGCAAAGTTATAGATAGTCGCCTGACATACTCCTTAGCACTTTCAGGAACGATGAGATCGACTCCGTGGCGTCCCATAGCTTCCAAGCGGTTGTAGCCAAAAATTCTTTCCGCTGACAAATTCCACTCCGCTACTTCAAAGTTTAGATCCCATTCAATCGCTCCCAAAGGAGTTTGGTGAAGATGGAGAGCCAGTTTTTGCTGCGAGTTTTTCAGAGAAATAATTAATTCATTTTTGTCGGCGATCGCAGATTGTACCCGATCTTCGAGAGTAGTAAACGACTCTTCCAATTGAGCGGCCATCATATTAAAAGAGCGAGCCAGGACACCCACCTCATCCTCCCGCTCTACAGACGCCATCAACCGGGAATCTACCACCATCCCGTCCCATTCTCCCCGGGACAAAGCCTCCGCAGCCCTGCTCAGACGCCGAATCGGTACAACAATCCACCTAGAAGTCAGAGCGCCAATCGCCGTTGCCAGCACCAAAGCACCCAGACACATCACCACAGTATACTGAGTGTTGGCATGAATCCTTTCCATAAAATCGGCTTCAGGAACCGTCACCACAATCAACCAGTCGAGGCCCCTGCTGTCTAAAAGCGGCGTCACCTGTAGAAATTGCCGTTGACCGTCGATCGTAAAATCTAACTGGCGAGATCTGTCAATTTTGTGCAAATCCCCGAAGTGTTCTGTCAAATAGCGGGCGGTCGATCGAATGAGAACATTCTTGCTGCTCGTTGCCACAATCCGTTTCGCAACACCATTGCTAACAATAAATGGCGGTTCCCTAGTAGAATTTGCCACCAATTGCCCAGACCTTTCTACAATAAAAGTCTGTCCTGATTTCCCAATTTTTAGAGTTTCCAAGAATTGATTGAGCTTGGCAAGGGCCAAGTCAGAACCCAGGATGCCAATCAGTTTACCATCATCGCCATAAACTGGTTGAGCAGCCGTAATCGCTAGTTTTGGAGCGTCAAAAAAATTATAGATTTTACTCCAAGTCGGTTTGCCTGCGCGCACCGGAGCTATGTACCAAGGTCGGACGCGGGGGTCGTAGTTGAGAGTAGTTTTTAATAGCTTGGTTGGTTCCTCGAGCTCGGACAGCGCGTAGCTATGCAAATTATAGCCAGTAGATGGATTAGAAATCTGAACTTGCAACTTGCCGTCGTCGAGGCGTTCAACTCCAATAAAATCTTTTTCTTCGGATGCGAATTGAATGTAGCTAATTTTATCAAAAATTTTGATTTGTTTGTAGAAGTAGCGTTGCAAACTATCACTATCCTGCAGGTTCACAAGGCCGAGACGGATGGCATCGAGATTGAGCTGATTGATTTGGTGTGGCGTTTCAATATAACTATTAATATGTTGCTGGATACGCGATGTGACTTCTGTCCGCAGTTGTGCGGCAACATCGTTGACGGCTATACGCCCGTTCCGCAGCGACAGCCACCCCGTCAACCCTACCGCCGCGAAAGTCTGGAGGGCAAAAGGCACAACAAGGACGATGCGAATAGGCACTTTGCCTGACATTTTTAAAATTTGGTCGGTCAAATATCTGATTGGCATGATGAAGCAGAAATATTACGAACCCCGAACATTTCGGTAAAGTAGAGCCTGATGAGCGCAGATTTTGAAGTTGAGATGGTTTTAGTATGCCAAGTGCTGTTAAGAGTTCGGAATCCGCCGCTGGCAACTGAATTTTTAACGACTGCCACCGCCATCTTAGCGCGATCGTCCGCTTTGGGAACATTGGCGATCGAGATGAATGCAGTCTCCATCCGGGACTCACTCTACACGCTGATACTATTATAGAGTTGAGATTAAAGAATTAAAGAAGTGGGAAAGACTGATTCTGTAAGGGCTTAGAATTTGTCGGCTGTTGCATTTTTTTTGGGAACTGGTATCTCAAACCAGGTTTTTTTAGCGTGTCGGCGGGCTGCAACCAACTATTTTTATGAAAAAAACCCGGTGGATAGCCACCCGTGCGTCCAGCACTAACTATTTTTCCACTCCTGACGCGCGCTAATCAAACAAACCGAGTTTTTGGTTGACTCATGCCTGAAATGACGTATTTTGGAGTTTAAACCCGCTTGCTGCGTCAGTTCTATTTGACCCATAGCGCTATCCAAAGTTTTGACACTCTCCGGCGTGAACGCACGGAGATTCTTTAATCTACGAACCGACTTGCTGAGACAGGATTTCTGAGCGTCAAAGTAGAGGTCAACTCTCCTAAAGCGTTGTTTGGCTCAAGACCAAAGGTTCCGGTATGCCCTACCGTACCCAATCCTCGACTAAGGATGTTTCTAGCGGCGTTTTCATCGCGATCTAAAACACAACCGCACTTACAAACGTGCGTTCTTGTAGATAGCGATTTCTTTACAATTGCACCGCAGCTAGAGCATTCTTGGCTGGTATATTGCGGATTTACCGCTACCGTGATTTTCTCAAACACTTTTCCGAAGTATTCAAGCCAAACACGGAATTGATACCAAGAAGCATCGTTAATAGACTTAGCTAAGCAATGATTTTTCACCAGGTTTTTGATCCTCAAATCTTCGTAGACGACTACATCGTTTGATGAGATTACGCACCTTGCAAGTTTTATTGCATGGTCTTTACGCTGTCTACTTATTTTGAGGTGGCGTTTGCCTAAAATCTGCCTAGCCTTGCCCCTGTTGTTTGAACCTTTAACTTTTCTGGATACGCGACGCTGGGATCGTTTGAGAACTTTCTCACCTTTTCTTAGAAACCTGGGATTTTCCACCGTAGTTCCGTTCGAGTCGGTGTAATATTCCTTCAATCCCACATCTAATCCAATCGTAGTACCATTCGGTTCTGTGTTTTCCTTTCTCTCGACATCCACACAGAATTGGACGTAGACGCCATCAGCACGTTTTACCAATCTCACCCTTTTTATTTGACTGATTTGGTAGAAGTGCAAGTCGCGTGTGCCTTTTAGCTTTAATCGCCCAATCCCTTTCTTGTCGGTAAAATTGATGGATTTGCGATCGTCGGCTAACTTCCAACCCGTCGTTTTGTATTCGACAGAACGACAATCTCTCACGAACTGCGGATATCCTTTTTTGCCCGGTACATTCTTCTTGCAGTTGTCGTAGAATCGGGAGATCGCAGACCATGCTCGTTCTGCACTCGATTGTCTTGCTTGAGAATTGAGTTCGTCGGCAAACGGAAAGTCGCGAGCCAGCACAGCGCAGTATTTATTTAAGTCGTACCGACCCACTTTTTTGTTGTCCATCCAATACCGCAAACAGCTATTGCGGACAAATTGGGCGGTACGAATTGCTTCGTCTACTGCGTTGTACTGATTCTTTTTTCCGTAAGCTTTGAACTCAAAAACTAGCATGGCTTTACCTCCGGTTCTTATGTTATACCGTCTGACATAAAATCCTTAGCCAGTTAATGAAAGTTTACAATGATGAAGCAGGAAGCTGACTGGGAGACTAAAGTCTCCCGCGAGCTTTCATCCCTGGACTGAAGTCACAGGGTTTTTAGCTTGTTTTCTATAAGTTTTGACAGGAACTTTAATTGATATCTCCACAAGCAGCTACTTTTGATAGAGTGCAACTTAATTCCGGCTAGGTAAAATAAGCATATAGCAATCCTCGCATCATTTGCATAATTATTGTAGGGGCAATCCCACGCCCGGTTGCCCGATAGATAGGGAGTAGGCAAAGAAAGGCACTACCTCTACAAATTTATCTGAATCATTTAGGATTGCTATAGTAGGATGCAACTAGCGGAGGCATGGATGATGAACGCAGTTATTGCTACTCTTGGCACTGCTCTCGGACTGAGCTCAATTTTTATCGGTTTGACTCCGGCGGTTCTCGCCCAACAAAGACTGCAACCAGCGCCCCAATATTCGGAAACGACTTTATCTGGGGACTCGTTGAGGAGTGTGGAGGACAGAACCTTAGACTCGGACTACCAAAACTTGATTGGTGGACCAGAAACGGCGGCTAATTCTGCTAGAAGGGAAAGAAGCTTGGGCGACACATTTCGCCTCAAAATCGAGGGCCCATTGGAATTTATTACTACTCCTTCGGACGCCCAGCGTCAAGGAAATCCTTTACCTCCAAAACAAACCGACAGCGGTACAGAAGCGGGAGTTCAGCTTCAGCTAGGACTTTAGCAATTTTAAATGAATTCATGGGAAGCGAGCGATCGCGGAACCCAATTTTTGATTTTCGGAGTGATTGTGACTGCGATCGCTTTTTGATATGAATTTGATCACAAGTTTTGTGAGGTTTCCATCACACAAGGTTCTCTATTGTGAACCTAAAATTAGACCAATTAAACTTCCGATACAGACTGATTAGCTACATATCTTTACAAAATCGCATAAAACTGGCGGTGAAGGTGATGAGAAAGGCTCAACTGATCGATTATTTGCGGGGAGAGTTGGCAATATCGCATTCCGCGATCGCCGTTGCTCTCCGACACGGTGAACAAGATGCCAGCGAACTGCCGATGGTTCTGTGGCAGTACGGGTTAGTGACACTGGAACAGTTAAACCAGATTTTTGATTGGTTGGAAGCTCAGCCGAGTTAGTAATTTAAAATCCTGATTTAAAAAATATGGATATCCGATTGCAATTTTTTAACAAATAAAGCTTGCACAAACGGTCGTCGGAAAGTATAGGGTTCAGTGTTTAGGTTAAGGGTGGGTCTTATTTGGTCCCAATTAGAAAAATACAAATATACAGTAGGGACACAGCACTGCTGTGTCCTCATTTTTGTTGCCGCCTAAAATAAACTGCTTTCAATCTGTCGAAGATGCGATCGCAGACGGCATCAAACAGACGGCATAAAACAAACCCCAGCAACTTTTAGGATGCCGGGGCTTGTCTTATTTAAGTTGGTGGC
>NZ_JAUBTL010000055.1:0-36435 GCF_036702475.1 Microcoleus sp. D2_18a_B4 | reverse complement strand
GGGAAGTGGATTTGAACCACTGACCTTCGGGTTATGAGCCCGACGAGCTACCAGGCTGCTCTATCCCGCGTCGCTTTGTCTCTGTCTAGTGGTTTCCAAAAACAAAACCCTGAAACCTTAACGATTACAGGGTTCGCTTGAATTTGGTGGCGGGAAGTGGATTTGAACCACTGACCTTCGGGTTATGAGCCCGACGAGCTACCAGGCTGCTCTATCCCGCGTCGCTTTTTGTCTCTTTACTAATATAAACATATCTTTCTGAAAATTGCAACCCCTCCATCAAAAAAACTTTTTAGATTGTGGGAGGGGTTGCTGAAATCGGATCAGAGCCTCGATCGCCCTAAAGCATCGAAACTTCCCCGATTACCTCCAAGCGCTTGAACTCACTGAGAGTGAGGTAAGTCTCCGAAAGAGTTTCGGCGATAGTGGGAGTAATCCACCCCAACTGCTTGAGCAAGTGAATCGCCACAGCAAATTGAGCGCGCTTTCCCCCATCCGTCACCTTAATTGCCAAGCCCATGCCTTCGCCAACGCGGCCAATGCACTGCACCCCTTCGGCACCGGACTTGCTCACCAATTCCCCTTGAGTCAAGCGCATCAGTTCCGTGTCAAATTTGCCCTCACCGGCAACCATCATCGGGTGATGGGTCATAGCCCGGACAATCCGCTCCATATCCACATTGTTGCCGGAGGCTAACTGAGCGTACAAAGACGCCATTTGCCCCAACTGCAACAGATAGGTAGGAGCGCCGCAGTCGTCGCGAGCGCTGATAAACTCTTCGGCAGGCATTGCCAGCAAGTCAGCCACTTTGCCCAAAATAAGCTGCTGGACAGGATGTTTGCGGCGTAAATAAGTGTCCACAGGCCAGTGCAGTTGCTGGCAGACAGCCAGCATTCCGGCGTGTTTGCCGGAGCAGTTGTATTGCAGGGCGCTCTTTTTGCCTTCGGGAATGGGGCATTGAAGTTTAGAGGGGTCAATGTCGCAGCGCCACAGAACGTTAAATACCTGGCGCGATTGCTCGATCGTACCTTGATGGGAACTGCAAATAATCGCTAAATCTCGATCGGTCAATTCGTAGCGTTCTAAAGTGCCAGTCGCCGTCACCGCCAAAGCTTGAAAAGGCTTGAGTGAAGAACGGACAAATGAGGCCGTTTCCGAGTTACCAGCAACGGACAAAACGCGGCCACGGTTGTCGCAAACAGCGGCCTGGGCGCGGTGCCTCGATTCCACAATACCTTCGCGCAGCAATGTGACTTCCAGTTCGGGAGCTTGGGTTCGTTTTCCCCTTGTCATATCAATTTTAGATTTTAGATTTTAGATTTTAGATTGAGGCCGGTGGAAGTTTTGAGTTGCGAGCTGCCAGTTACGAGTTATAAAGTTTATCTTTCTGCGATCGTTTCTCACTCATGCACTCCGTGTGCGTTGTTGGCTGTGGGCGGCAATCTCAACACTCAAAACTCCCTTCCCTTCCCGATTACAAACAACTCCAAATTAGTCCCCCGGCAACCAGCAACACTGTCAAACCATAAAATGTCTGCCGCAGACGCCTGAGAATTGGTTCGAGTTGGTAGTTGACAATCAACTGGTCTTGAAGCAAAACTTCGGGAGTTTTAGGCCAAGATTGACAATCGTACCAGCCAGACTCTTCGTAGACGACCGTGGGATTTGAAAGGCGCGATCGCACGTAGAACCAACCCAAGTAGAGCCGCAGCAAAGCTAATCCTAGAATAAAACCGGCACCTGCGGCACCGCTGAGGACAAACTGAGCTGGATACTTGACAGGAGCAAAGCTAGAAGCAGCTATCGGCACCGATACCAAGCAACTCCAAGCCCACACCCAAGCTAGTTTTGCCAGGTATCCGGGCCAATTGAGTGTTACCCAGCTAAAAAACCAGGATTCTTTAAGTTCTTGGTATTCATTGATCGGTCGCTGTTCTTGCGGAACGGGACAAATAGAAGCAGAAACGTTTTTCACATTAGCCATCCTCACGGCGTGGGAGAAAAGTCAATGCGTTCGGCGTGTCCCCAGAACGCTTCTAAATTGTAGAACTCCCGCTCTTGAGGCTTCAAAATGTGAATAATCGCGTCGCCGTAGTCCATGACGACCCAACTAGCGTCTGATAGCCCTTGTGTACGCAGTGGCAAGCGTTGCCACTCTTCTTCAACTTGGTCTGCTATCGCTTGGGAGATGGCGCGTACCTGCACGTTGGAAAATCCGGTGACGATCGCAAAGTAGTCTGCCAAAAAGCATACTTCAGACACGCGGAGCAATACAATATCTACTGCTTTGCGGTCATCGGCTGCTTGGGCAACGGTCATGATCAGGCCGCGGGCTTCGTCTGAGGAGGTGCCGTCGGTTGTTGTAGACTGGGCCCTGGAGTATTCGAGTTGAGTTAGATCTGACATTAAGTGTTTAATTTCCTAATTGATACGGTAAGGGGGAATCGGTGCGCTTTCGCGATCGGTTGTTGGCAGTTTGAGACGGGAAATAGGAGTTAGGTTGAAGCCAAAAGTAAGGACAGAATTTCTGGTAAATTTTACTTTTAACTTGTGATTTGTTCGATCGACTTCTGGGTCGAATTTCCTGTTTCCGGCGATTCGCGGGCCATTTGCAGCGCCCAATTCCGCGTAAGTACGGTGCGGGGGTGGATGTAGCAGCGAGTTTCTAGCAAATATTTAAGAGAATAATCGCTAGTTTGCCACACGGCTGCATAAAGATTTTGCCAGCTTACCTCGCGCAGTGCTTCTAGTTGGGCTGTGTTGCCGCGGCTTGGCTCTATGGTATCTGCTATGAATACGGTACAACTGAGCTGGCTCATGTTTGGTCTGCCGAGGGTGTGATTGGCGATGGCGTCCAAAATTTCTCGATCGACCACCCCGAATTCGTCTCTGGCGACGATCGCGCTGGCGTCTGCGTGCAGCAAATGCGGGTGTGCTTCTAACACTGAGTCTAACTCTAAACCTTCCTTCTGGGCCATTTGCAGCAGCAGTGGAGGTTTGAAGTATTTTGCCAAATCGTGCAACAAACCGGCCGATCGGGCTTTTGCTTCGTCGAGGCCGTAATGGCGAGCCAAGTCACCTGCTACCTGTTCGACTCCGAGGATGTGTTTGATGCGGGCAGCAGGAACGCGCTCAGAGAGCCAAGCTAGGACGTTTTCGCGCGCGGGTGCAAGTGTCACATATTAACTCCAAAATTGTATGAGCTACTATTTTAGCGTTTTGTTTCGATCGGCTGCGGTGTCGGGCACACAGGGGTGTGGTGATATCTCGGATGGGGAGGGGTGAAGGGGGCCAAGGTCTTTAGCTGAACAATCCAAATATCTGTTAAACTGAGTGGCTGTAACGACAAATTGTAGTTACAATATCTAGTGAAAATCCAGGTATGGAATTTGAGTGGGATGAGGCTAAACGTCTTACCAACCTTAGCAAACATGGAATTGACTTTATCGACGTTCCATTAGTTTTTGATGGAGAAATCGTAACAGTTGAGGACGAACGATTCAGTTATGGGGAGCAAAGGTTTGTGACTTTTGGTTTGTTGCAAGGGCGAGTAGTCGCTATCGTCCATACAGAACGAGAGGAATATACCCGCATTATTTCCGCTAGAAAAGCAACTAAATATGAACAACGAATTTACTTCGAGCAAATCTCAAACTGATTGGGAACGCCTAGATGCCATGAGTGATGAAGATATTGATTTCTCTGATTGCCCTGAAATTACGCCTGAAATGTTTGCTAAAGCCGTAGTTCAGCGAGGCTTGCCCAACCCTAAGACTAAAGCTCAAGTTACCTTACGCATTGACAGTGATGTTTTGGAGTGGTTTAAATCTCAAGGTCGTGGTTATCAAACCCAGATCAACACCTTACTGAGAGAATACATGAAAGCCCATCAATAGTGGAACACTAATTTTAGGATATATCTATACCTTCCAACCGTAGGAAATGTACTCGTCCTGAAAGCTCACCAGCCACAATTGTTAAACCATCTGAAGTGACAGCACAAGAAAGTACACTGGACTCTACAGAAAAACTTGCAACTATTTTGCCAGTTTGTATATGCCAAACTTTAATACTGTAATCTCCTGAAATTGCAAACTCTCCAGATGGATTAACAACCACTGCATTAGCAGAATTATTATGAATAGAAAAGTTTTTTAATTCTGTCCCTTGGGCGATGTCCCAAATTCTCAGGGATTTATCCGATGATGCTGAAATTAGTTGTTCGCTGTTGGGAGTAACAGCTATACTCGTAATTGACTCCCCACTATCGTATCCATTCCATTTATTTAATAATTCTATAACCTTAATTTTATTGCCACACTTAAAATCCCAAATAACTAATAAATTTCCCACTGTTCCAGCAATAATGTACTTACCATCAGGAGTAATAACAACAGACGTGATCGGCCTGAAAGCTGGCTCATATAACTCTCTAAAAATATTTTGAGATTCTAAATCCCAAATAATTATGCTATTGTACACTCCTGAGACAATGTACTTGGAATCAGGAGTAATAGCTACTGTTTCAACTTCTTTTTCTGCCCTGCAATTTCCAAATAGTTTTTTTGTATTATGGAAGTTCCAAATTTGCACCCCTTTATAGCTTCCCTCACCTGACACAAAAGTTGATACAAATTTTTGACCATCTGGGGTAACAGCGATTGATTTTATTCCGTTGTAGCCCCCTGGGAGAGTTTTGAGGGGTTTTTGAGAATCAATATCCCAAATGATTATAGTACCGTCTCCGTCACCTGAAATAGCTTGTTTTCCATCTGGGGTAATAGCTACTGCCTGAACTGAACTACGGTGCTTTGTGATGGATTTGATTTTGGATTTTTTTTGTATTAATCTTAAATCCCAAATTTTAATAGTTTTCCACGCTCCGGTAACTACCTGTTTACCATCGGGAGTTATAGCCAATGCTGTTACATCTTGACCGTAATGAGCCTCAAAAGAACCCAATGGGATACCTGTTCTTAAATCCAAGATTTTTATTCCATTTCCATCTTTAGAAGTCGCAACAACTTTAGTTTCATCGGGAGTAATAGCAATACGAGTAATATAAGTTCCAAGCCAAGTTTTATCTGTAAGATTTTTCAAAACTTTACCTGTTGCTATATCACAAACTTCAAATGGATTATCTCGTTCTGCTACTCGTGTTGCTACCAGGAGTTTTTTCTCATCTTCTGTAAAACTAATGCCATAGTTTGTAATACTAATGGCATAAAAATATCCCTCAAAGGTTTTAATTTTTCTTAGCAGTTGCCCAGTTTTTAAATCCCAAAGAATCAGTCTTTTGTCATCACTACCGGAAATCACTTTATCTCCATCTGGGTGAATAGCTAAAACACTCACAGATTTTTGGTGTCCAATACAAGTACACAAGCACTCCCCTGTTTGTAAGTCCCAAACTTTAAGAGTAGTATCATGTGATGCGGAAACAATATTTTTACCATCGGGTGTAATAGCAATAGCTCTTATAGATGACTGATGACCGGTGAAAGTATCTATATTTTCGCCTGTTTCGATATTCCAAATTTTGATGGTGCTATCCGTTGAAGCTGAAACTATTTGCTTACCATCTTTTGTTACAGCGACTGCATCAACTGAGCCATTATGTCCTGTGAGAGTTTTTAGAGGAGTTCCTGTCATCATATCCCAAACTATAAGACTTTTATCTCCTAAACCTGAAACCATTTTTGTACCGTCAGGAGTAATAGCAATTGCGTGGACAAAAGAATAATCAGTTTGAAGAGAAAGTGTGCGTATTAAACTTTCGCCTGAAGGCGTTAAGCTAGGTGTTAATGGACGCAGCCAAGCTGAATAATTATACTTTTCTACTTGCTCAATAAATAAATTGAGTGTAAAAAAGGGTGATGGTTTTAATTTAAAATAACGTTTTTTAATCAAAAACATAAATTGATACCACGCGAATGGATACAAACAAATTAGCTTGACCACCCAGTTAGTAGCCACTTCAACGAATTTATACCACCAATACAAAAATGGATAAAGGGAGAATCTTGAAGGCAATTTATCGTTAATAAACTGTAATGGTTTAAACAGGATGTTTAATGTTACTTCTCTCGAAAATAACATTAGTGTTTCAACCAATTCTGGTGGTTCTTTGCAAAAAACTATTACTTTTTTCAACAGGATTTGTGGCAAAGACTTCGTTTCAAATTCAGACTCGTCTACACTCCTGTAAGATATCAAGCGGCCAAGGAGTTGACTGGGTAGTTGACTGGGAGCGTCAGTTAAAACATTAGCCGACATCCTAATCGCATCTTGAATTAATTTCAGATTGTCCTTGATATCTTCAGAAATATCAATATCAGGGTGCAAAGCTAAATCATAATCTGTAATTAGCGGTTGCACGCCAAACTCTTTGTGAGAAATCTTAGCAGCAAGAAAATCCAAGTCCGTCACTATTTCCAATAATTCATCTAGGCTCTCTATATCCCCTTCTTTTGACAAAAAACGCGGTAATTCTAGGTAACTTCTTTGCAAGTCTGGTGGTAGTTCGTGCAAATGTTTGTCGAATTCACTCATTTTCCGCGCCTCCTGCGTAATAAATACTTAGCAATGCGACCATTAATTTCTTGAAGCGTTACTCTCGAATTTTTCAGTGTGGGTGTGTCATGCAAAAAATCTACAAAGCTGGAGTGATAGATGCTATAGCAAATTTGTGCTTTTAATTCCTCCTCACTAAAAAACTCAATCCAATCTTCCAGCACTTCCTGAACCTGATATATATCTTGTTCGGCTATGTCAGCAATTAATTGGCAGGAGACTGGTAAAGCCAACTCCACCAAGATATAAATAATCTCAACTTTGTGACGCTGCCGCTCATTTGTCATGCCCATGAGTTGCCAATGCTGTTGATAGTAACCTTGTAGATCTTCAGGTAATTCTTGGAAATTTTTATCTTGGTATTCCCCATTGGCGATCGCTGATAATACACAACGCAAATACATGAAGTTGTTTTTACTCTTTTGTGCAAGCTGATCGGTAAATTCTTCCTTGCTCAGATTTCGAGCTTCAATCCACTGACGTAAGCCATTTTCAAACTCTGGATCGACCAGGAATAACCAAATGTACTCTTTCACGTCTTTTTCGCTCTCTTTGGGATATTTCCATAAATTAAAATTATGCTTGGGTGCCTCAACTAACAAACGCTCTTCCTCCGGGAGAAAGGGGCGTCGTGTCAGCAAAAAGTAGACATTATCTGGAAGATATTTAGGTAAATAACAAATATTTCTCACCTCTTCACTCTTTTTCTCACGTTCGTCCAGTGCATCAACTGCAATTACCAAACGTTCACCAGGTGGAAGCAACTTGCTGACTTTCTGAAGTAACTCATCTAAAAACGTACTATCGTTAATAGCGCGATCGGGCAAGGAATCATAACCCAAGTTGTAACGGTCTAGCAGTTGATTGCAAATACTTTTGAGAAATTCTTCTTCCTTATTTTTTTCACGATTTATAAAATAACCAACACACTGGTTGTCTGTAATATACTTAGCCAAAATCGTACTTTTGCCGATGCCCGGTTCGCCTACTATTGTGAAGTAGCCATTGCTATTGGTACTAAAAAAGTTTTCGATCGCATCGAATACAAAGCGACGACCAACAAATCTTTTAAGCTTGCGATGGATCAGCGCTTGAAAATTCGATAACTCCCCTTTGAATTCGGGTTGATTATTTACAAACCTTGACCAGTCACTGGTATCGACAACGCTGCGCGGATCTAAACCCAAGGCGCTGGTAACTCTCTCGATAGATACTGTATCCTTTGGCTCACAGTTCAACATTGCTTTAACAGTAGAGTCATCAACCTTTGCTATGGTTGCAACGACTAATTGAGTCCAAGGTTTTGCCACTTTGTCCAAAGCTGCTTTAATCAGATGTGAATCATCAACTTTCTGCTTTTGACGATACCGACGTACATTTTCAGGCGTTACACCTGCCAGTGTTGCCAGGTGTTTATCAGAAATTTCCTCCCCTGCTATCTCAATCATCCTCTCCCTGAGCAGTTTTGCGCCTTTTTCGGTTAACGACACGCCACGGGTTCTAGGTTTTGAACTCACAAACGGTACTCCAGTTCATACTAAATTCTTTTAAAGATAGCAAATTTTTCTCTACTGCTCGTGTTTCGGAGTTTCCAAGGCTTTCTCTGTTATTCATGTCTGCTACTGAGTGACGCCAATGCGTATCTGTGACGGATACAAGTAGTTTAGGGCGATCGCTCAAATTCCAGCAAGGGGGAGAAGGGGGAGTTAAGGGATTTAACTTCAGGACTGACGCTAGGGAGCTATTTACACTACCTATGGCGCTAAATTGTTAACAATGACTCTACATATAGTGTTTATATGTAACTCCTGAACTTTTTTGACATCTCCCCTTTCTTCCCTTTTGTATTTTTGTCGCTTGTGGCAGATTACAGATGTCCCAGCGAGAACAGACAAATATCAGAGATGTCTAATAAACAAAAGCAAGTTGATGATTTAATCTACTCCATCGAACAAGACCCTAAATACGCCCATCTCCGCGAACAGGCAAAACATCCACCTACTACCGACAAACCGAAAAATTTCTGGCAGAGAGTCTTCAACACATTAAAGGAATTAGTCATCGCCGATCCAAAAGCCTTTCACGGAACGGCTGTGGTTTCCGAAGACTTGGCGAAGCAAGCAACACTGACTGCGGGTACAGTTACTGTCAGCAGCCTGTTGAACTTTTTAACCAATTATCCCTTACTGTTCTACGCCTTTAAGGATATGGGGGGCAGTCCAGCTTGGGTTTTGACTTCGTTGTCCAACATCCTGATTCTCAAATTCACTAACGACAGCACGACGGCTGTTTCATCCCGCACAAAATACAACAAAACATGGCAACTCTGGGCGATCGCCGCCTCCCTATCCATCAATATCCTCCAGTCGATCGCCTCTCTCGTAGGCACAGAATTAATGCTCAATCAACCAGGTCTGAGCCAGATCAAAGCAGCAGAATCGATTCAAAAACAGATACAACAAGTCGAAACCCTCAAGCAACTTGACAGTCCCCAATATCAACAAACTCGGCAACGATGCCAAGAAGGAGAACAGCAATTAAATCAACTCGACAGAACCAATCCGCGATGGGACTCGCTTTACGTGCAACTGTACGGACCTTGGGGCGATCGCAGTACCAACTGGAATCAAGTTCCCTCTGAACAACTTCCTATCTGCCGTCGAGTCGTTCGCCTGGAAACAGAAGCCTATCAAAACTATGAAACGGCCAAAAAAAACATGGAACAGTTGCTAGTAATCCGTCTCCAAATGGGTAACGATCTTGCCTTTCTCAAACAAGAAATGCCCTTACTTTATCAACAACACTTTACCCCAGCGGGTGAAATTGCCTCCGGGATTGAAGCAACACGAATGGCAATCCTCAGTTGCACCAACAAACTCCAGAGTGGCGACATCGCAGGAATGGGTTTCCCCTTATTCATGCTGCTGCTGTCAGTGATTACTAGCGGCTATGCTTGCGCGATGACGATCGCCCTTGCTTTCCGCGAGGATACCGCAAAATCCTTCAGCGATACAGTCCAGCATCAGCGAAACTTCTGGCTGGAAGCGCGTCGCCGGGAACTGACAGCGCAGGCAGAAACCGTGGCTGACATCCGCCCGCACTCTGACAGCGACAGCCATCTCAACTAATTGCAGGGTGCGCGGCTGCTTCCAAACCCGCGCCCCTAACCCAAGAAATTAGCGATCGCCCCATCACCCAAGAGGTTAAAATGCTCAACTCACAACACCCCAGCTCCGCCAAAACCCGCATCTCCTTAGTTCCCGACTCTGAACCGCTGCCCCCGGTTGTGCAGCCGGAGCCATCTACATCAGAATCAGAGTACAAAACCCGCCTGCTAAGCCTCTATATCGCTGAAGTCCAGCAAACCGGACGCATTGATTACCCGGAGTTGGTACAGTACCTCGACCAAGTTTACGCAGTTGAAAATGCCTGTGAGGGAGCAGAAATCCTGCCAGATATCTGCGATATTCTCCTGCAAAACCTGGAACTCGCACAAGCTGACATTCTGACAGCTTCTGGGAAAATTCAAATTCTGCTAAATACATTGGCGGATGCACTCGCCCAGAAACACCTCACAGACGACATCGAACAACAAGTGCGATCGGGCATCCGGGAAGAAACTCAGCGCTTCCTCAAAGCCGCAGAATACCTGCTCGATACCGCCGAACAGCACACCCTTCAACGACAGTTCCGGTTTTGGAAATCGCGATCGAGCCCAGAAGAAATAGAGGCCGAAGACCTTCGCAAATCTATCAACGACCTCAAATACATCCGCCAGTACCTTGCGGAACACCTGCGAATTCGCGAACTGATCGAAGAATTCGTGCCGGCAGAAGGCAAAATCGGCAACTTCCACCGACTGCACAAATATCTGGAATTTGCCCCCAGTGCCGCTGACTTGTTAGGCAACTTCCTCCAGCAAGCACTCCAGCGCAAAATTGCAGGCGGTACAAAGTTCGTCACTCCCAAATCATACCGATAACTTTTCACCTTTAGCCGCTCTCCAATTCCAAGAGCGGCTGCCAACTCAACAAACTCGAAATAACTCAGGAAAACAGCCATGATGCCATTCTTTGACGCAACTTCTAACCGAAAACAAATGAACACCGCGCAGTTTCGCGACGAATTCGATCGAGGACAAAGGGATTTCAGCTACACGAATCTTACAGCAGTCGATTTAAGTGGCATGAATCTCTCAGAAATTAACTTTCAAGGTGCGGTACTGTGGAAAGCTAATTTAGAAGGAACAAACCTCTCGAAAGCCAACTTAACACAGGCTAATTGTAGCCAAGTTAACCTCAGTTGGGCGGTGCTGAGTTTGGCTCGCGCCGAAAGTGCAAACTTCGCCAGTGCCAAATTGCATCAAGCTGACTTGCACAGCATTCGCGCCATTGGCTGCAACTTCCACAAAGCTGATTTAGAAGGAGCTAATTTAAGTCGAGGAGATTTAGAACGAGCCAATTTAAGCCGTGCCAATCTCAGCTATGCTGATGTGAGTTGGGCTAATCTCAACGGTACTAATTTAGCTGAGGCCAACCTGCACAAAACTAACCTCAGTTGGACGGATTTGGATGCCTCGAATCCCGAACACGCTCGCTTGGGACTGACGGCGCTTACTGGAATTCGCCTCCCTTGGGGCGTCTATGTTATCAACCACAAAAAAGCGCGCAAAGAGCATAACGAGAGTTAGTTTGTAGATTTTGCCCTTTGGCTGTCGCGATCGGATATTTTTTATTGATTTATTCAATCCGTGACAGCCAAAGGAGTGAAATGAGGCTATAAATTTTTGTCTCTCATCAAACTGTGGCAAATTCTGTCAAAGGTCTTTTGCTAGGATGATGAAACCCCAAAACAATATCGCCCTTAGAAATTCCTGCTGCTAGTAAATCATCAACTACGCACAAATTCGTCCAATCTTCTTCTACCCAAATTTTACCCTCTTTAATCCGAAGATACATGGTAATGTGGCGGAGCCGTTTTTTGCCATCCCAGCCCGAACGAAACCATAGATAGTGATCTCGTTCTTCGTCAAATGCTAGACGATGCTCTGGCTCTAATTCATCTAGTGCGATCGCCCCTTTGACGGTCATTTCATAATATCCAGTCAATATTTGTTTAATTGTATTGCGATAGTATTCTAATTTATCCATTCCAGAATTTCCTCCTTTGCCATTTCAACTACCATTAACAAAACCTGATTTTCATTAGTAATTACTTGGATAGACTTGCGTTTAAAAAAATCTTGGTATACGATATCATCAATTGCAAAATAGAGCCTGTATTCTGGAGCCGTGAGTTGAATCAGATTTCGGTAGACAATGTATTGACCGAGTGCGCCGTGAAAATCATACATTAGCGATCGCCCAATAAAGCTCTTAATTTCAACAACTATTTTTTGTCCTTGGCGTTCTGCGGCGATCGGCTTTTCTGCTGCTATATCGGCATACAACTCCGCATCCTCATATTTGATGAAGTACGGGTCAGCCGTAATTCTCCAACCATCTTTTAGCAGGGCATTTTTAACTGCATTGTGATAGGTGTCTTTGGCAGGCATTGTAAAAACACTTAAATATTAATCGCTCTTTAAATACAGTAAATACATTATAACTCTTAAGATTCGGTTTCACCAAGAAACAAATAAAGGTCGGTACTCACTAACCTAATGAGCTTATTATTTCGGCAAAGGCTGCAACAGCTTATCACCATGACTCGCTGCAACCGCCGCAAATAAAGCTTCATAATGATTCAAAGCTTCCTCAAATCCGTAATTCTCCACAGCATAATTTCTGCCCTGCTCGCCCAACGCATCCACCTTAGCAGGGTGCAAGTACAAATCCTCAACAGCCTCAGCCAAAGCCTGCGGATCTTCCGGCGCTACCACCACCCCGCCACCGCTTTGCTGCACTGCTTTCTGGGCCGTACCGGTTTCGGGAACCGAAGCCAAAATTGCCCTGCCGCTGGCGAGAATTACTTGAATTTTTGAAGGCATATTGAAGTTAGTAACGCGGCGCTTTTGTACGACTAAACTAACATCAGCAGCAGCCAACAATTCTGGCAATTTTTCTCGCGGTTCAAATGGTAGCAGCATTACATTATTAGCTTTGTAAGTTTCGCAATCTTGTTGCAAGCGCGCCAAGGCTGTTGATTCCCCCACAATTACAAAAGCAATTTCGGTTATGTGTTTCAAACGAGCCGCTGCTTGGACAACTGTTTGCAAGCCTTGAGTTAGAGCAATATTGCCAGCATAAAGAACGACAAATTTGCCATTGAGTTTGTGAGTTTCTCGAAATGAGTTACTTTCCTTGGGTAAGGGCCGAATGAAATTGACATCAACCCAATTGGGAACGCAAACTATTTTTTCCGGGGGTACTCCTTGAGAATGCAATTTGGTGACAAAACCGCTGTCGATGACGCTGACTTGGCTGGCTGTGCTGTAGGCCAATTTTTCCAAAGCGTCAGCAATGCGAACTAGCAGTCCGTTTTTTTTGACCAAGCCGACGCGCACGGCTGCTTCTGAGACGATATCCTGAACGTTGAGGACGATCGGGCAAGCGCGAATCCAGCCGTAAAAGGCGACTGGGACGCAAATCGGTAAAGGGGGCATTGTCGAGAAAATCACGTCGGGACGCCAGCCTCTGAAGGCTTGGACGGCGCTGGAGACGACAAAACTGCCGTCTAGCACAAGTCGGTCTAGGAGGCTGGGGTGGGGGCCGTTGACGCGCAGATAGCTGCGCTGAATTGTGACGCCGTTGTGTTCTTCGGTGAGGTAAAATTGGCCCTCATATTGCGGATAAATCCGGCGCTGGGGATAGTTGGGCATTCCCGTGACGACTCGGACTTGATGCCCGCGCTTGACTAGGCCTTGCGCTAGTTCTGTCATCAGGGGGGCAATGCCGATCGGCTCTGGATAATAGTTATAGGAATAAATTAGAATACGCATAATATTTATTTTGAAGCAAATTGTCCTGCAGCCGCGTGCATCAAGCCTGCACCCGCAGAATTGCAGAGGATGTGGTTGGGTTCCGGGTAGGACAATAAGGGGCGAGGCGATCTTCCACTCCTTGGGAAAGAAGCCGCCCTTACCGGGCGGGTATCGCGCCCTCAGCTAATGTTTTTTCGCATTACCAGGCAGTTGCGGCGATCGTCGGTACGGATATACCGAAGGTCGTCTGTGAGCTTGTACATGAACACCAGTCCCCTTTCTCCTTCTCTGTCCAAAGGATCGCGCTGCTCTTGCATGATCGAGTGCAGCTTTGCTTCTAAGTTGAAGGGTTGACCCCTGTCCCAAATCCTAATTTCTAAGTAATCGGCAAACACTTTTACCTCAATGTCTATGGGCGTTGTGGGAGGCAAGTTCTGGTGAGCGTGGCGGACAGCGTTTGTAAAGCCTTCGTTGATTATCAGCCGGCACTGCCACCAGAAATCCGCTGGCAACAGGGGCAAAACGATATTCTCCAACCATTCCAAAACGGATGTTAAAGCATTCAGGTCTGTTTCAACCTGAAGGTGCGGCTCGGCCTTTGGTTGCTTGTCTTTCATCTTTCTTCCCCCTGGTCGGCCCCCACCACCGCTGTACTCAGCGCCGGAGGGAGAGAAAAAGGAGGGCAAGGTCTTGGCAACATATTAGTTAAGTCAAGCTTGAGTTGAAGAAGCCCGTTTTGCCTCAAGGTGAGCATTCCTTTCGCACCATTTACTCGCACAGCAAATGAGAGACTTCCGATACTGTAACCCGCCTCGGTAGGGCGTTTAAAAAGGGAAAATTCCCGATTCAGGTTGCGAGGAAGTGATTTGATCTTCGACCGTGTTAGCAGTCGGTACTTTTCTAAACACAGGTGAGTTCTTCTCGTCCTCGAAAATCATGCTGGGATCATTTGAGTATGACCTCGAACTCGCTAATTGCTAATTATTAATGCTCTGATTGCAGAGCGGACAACTAGCTGTGCATTTTCTGGGCGTGTGAATTTTAACACTTAATGCTAACGTAGGTATCGCTAGCGATCGTCTGCTTGACTAAGTATCAAGTTCGAGTTCCCGCCGCCCGTCGGCAACAGCACCTGAAAGTTCAGGGCTGGGTTGTTGAGGGCTCCTACACAGCGCCACTATTTTTGTTAAAAAGGACTGTTACAGTTTTAACAATTAGTTTCAAGTCATACACCAAGCTCCAGTTTTGTTGGTATTTTAAATCTAAACCGATGACATCTTCAAAATCGCGGACTTGAGAGCGACCGTTGACTTGCCATTCCCCTGTCATCCCGGGTTTGACATCCAAACGCTGCCACTGAGGGACTTCGTAGCGCTCAACTTCGTCTGGGGTAGGCGGTCTAGTGCCGACTAGACTCATTTCGCCTTTGAGCACGTTCCAAAACTGCGGCAGTTCGTCGAGGCTGGTTTTGCGTAAGATGCGCCCGACTTTGGTAATCCGCGGGTCGTTGTCATTTTTGAAAAATGCGCCAGAAGCTTGGTTTTGAATTTGGGCTTTCATGGCTTCGGCGTTGGTACACATCGATCGAAATTTCCAAATCCGAAATTGTCTGCCCATCCAGCCACAGCGGGTTTGACCGAAAAATATCGGGCCTGGATCGTTGATAGTGATGGCTGCTGCTATGGGTACGAACAAAATTCCTGTAATTATCAAACCGACTATGGCCCCAACGATATCTATCAGCCGCTTCACCCACGATTGCACTGAGGGGTGGGTCATCGGTAGCTGATTGTCCGAGGGGTTAGTCTCTGTGGGAGTTGAGGTTGCAGAGGGCTGCTCGATCGTCAGCACTTGATCTAGGCTGGTGAGAGCAAATACTGCCATCACCTGCGGCTTGAGGCTTCGGAGCACCAAGTCGCTGCCACGCTGTTTGGCAAATTTCAGATTGCTGACTAAAGCACCGATCCCGCTACTGTCGATGAATGTCGTCTGACTAAAGTCTAGGACAATCTTGCTGGGAACGGTGCTTCCCGAAAAAAGTTGCTGGCAGGTTGTCTTGAAGTTTACGGCTTCAAGTACGCTCAAGCGCACGGGTATGTGAACTGAGGGAATCTCGTCCAAGTACGTAACCCGAAAATCTGCCTCTGGGGTTTGGCTGACCATGAAGTCCTAGTTTCAAATTTCAAGCTGATGTCTTTAGCCTATTCTGTCCTAGCAGCTCCACCTTTACCAAATATTATGGTTAACAAAAGGCTAGCTTTATACAAACTTTACAAAAACGCCTGCCAACTCGCCCGCCGAGAGTGATATCAAAGGCAAAAATAGACTTGAGCCTACCAGTGCCAGTTTTGGCCCAAAGATTTTTGAACGCAGTTGCTGCCAAACTTTGACATCGGAATCAAGATTTTTGTGGATTCAGGCCCCTTAATCTTGTCGTTCATAATTTTCGTGCCTCTCTTGCAGCGGATAACCATCGCAGTTAACAGTTAACAGCTAACACAGAAGTCAACAGTTAACGGTTAACTGGAAAACCCCCGTACCAAGAGTCGGGGGATGAGGTTAAGAATTGTAGACGTTTTCTGACTGGGAGGTTTCGCGGGTGATGGGTTTGACTTTGGCTTTGGCTTTGGCTGCGTTGCGTTTGAGGGCCTGGAGACGAGCTTCGTATTTAGCCCGCTGCTGTTTTTTGGAGGTTTGCTCGATTAAGGTTTTTAAGGCGCTGCCGAGGCTTTTGTAGGCGTTTGGGAGAGTGTAGCCGAAGCGGGTGGCTAGGGCGAGGGCTTTTTCGTCGGCGTCTATTGCTTCTTTTAAACTTTTCTCTCCGTTGTTTTTTTGGTAAAGTCTCCAGCCTGAGACGCCGCACAGAGATAGGGCCAGTAACAGCAGCAAGCCGTCTTGCACCCACAGTTCGCCGACAGCGCCGCCTAAACCAATGGCGAGGGCTGCCATTTCCCAACCGTCTCTGGGGATGGTGTCGTTTTGGATTCTGGCGACTTCGTGCCAAAATAGGAGGTTGCGCTGATCCATTGCTAGCTGTTCCCAGCGGATCAGGTCTATTTGGATTTCTACCTGGTCTTTGCCTATTTCTTCGCTGCGGATCAGGGTAGGATTAACTTCTATTGTTTTTTCTACTGTTACCCAACTTTGGAGTTCTGGGGGCAGTATATTTTTCAAGCGCCGGATCTCACTCATCTCGGCTCTTGCTGTAGAGGTTGCATAGGATGTCATAGCTCCGGCCTATTGATTTTCCAAAGGTTAATATGTGTCTATTTCTGGAGTATAGCAAACCTTGAATCCAAATATAGTGTAGCAACGGGGGTCGATCGACCAATACTTGCAATTTTACTTGATTTTACTCTCAGGGGGCGATCGCAACTGCCGACTCGATCCTTGACTTTCGGCTATTTCGTCAACAGTGCGATTTCTGGCCGCAATTTCGACCAAGCCGACAAAACTTCCGGCTGAGAAGTTATGCCTTTTTGAACTAAAACAACTCCGTCAAATACTTCAGAAAATCCCTACAAACCTCGCCGTAGAGCTTCATCGGTAAAACGCACTCCCGCCCGAGATCGGGAGCATCTCAATGAAAGCAGCAAAGCTCGAAATTGGAATTAGGAGTCAGGAGTCAGGAGCCAGGAGAAAAGAGTCAGAAGGAAGAAGAAAGAAGTGTTTTTGCAAATATGAGATGCTCCCCCGAACTCTACCCCTGTCAATCGGAGCTTTTAAATTATTCTGCTGTAAATGCCACAAGTCCAGAAAGTCATAATCTACCGCTAATTTTTAAAAATGGCGACAACTAAATCCGTGTAATATGAGTCTAAAACCTTGTTTTATCTTCCATTACGGGATATCTTTTTTATGGCAAACAAAGTTGTGCAACTCTTCTTTTTGTCCCAACATCCTCTCTTTTTTTGCCTCGTTTAACATTCATTTTTTTCTCTTTTTTTGCTACATGAGTGCGATCGCCCACCGTCGGGTGTTCGATCGCGCACAGTAGCGAGTCGGATCGCGCGCTGCTGGGCCTAACTGCTGGTCTCCCCCCTTTCCTTCTTGCAGTGGATATTACCACTATTCGGGGATTTACACACATGATTGAGACGCCATTTAAATAATTAAAGTGACTTGAGAAGACCACTCTCTAACTGATAAATTGCTGCCATAATCCCGCTTTCAGGATTTGTGAGCAGGGACTTTTTGACATCTTTCAAGTATTCTACAATGTGTGCCCGCAAAATCGGTCTTTCTACTTTGACTGTGTGATTGTAATCCCACAAATCCCAGATGATAATCCCGATGCCGACAATCGGGTCGATTAAACTTACTCCCAACTGACTAGCAACTGTACCGCCTGTTTTTGTGGCTACCTTGGCGGCGGCTTTGCTGGCAACTTTTGCCGTAACTTTGCTACCAACTTTAGCTGCTACTCCCAAAATTAAGGGTTTAGCAACCAAGTAACCGCTACCGCCAACTAATACTTTTAATGATAAATTCGAGACATTTCCTTTATCGCTAATTGTAGTAGCAATATCGTTCAGATATTTGTCCCACTGTACTTGCGGTATATTATAACTGTTTTGAACTACTTTCACATTCTTGCTAACTTCTGATATATACAAATTAGCAGTATCTTGAGTGATTAATTGAAATCGCAGTTGAGCATTTTTGGGTACCAGCACGCGGTTAGCAAATTCTCTTTGAAAGTCTTCAGTTAATTTTTCGGAAACAGCTTGAGATGCTGCTGTCATATCAAATCTGTTGAGTACGGCAGATTTCACGAAATTAAAAGGTACGGTAAACTCCATCTTTTTTTGAGTGAAGTAATCAAAGTACCAATCGAGGAAACTATTGTCTACTCGTGCGATTACTTCAGTTTCCCATTTATCCAACTCTTTTGATGCGAAAGTTTCGGCTGTTATCTGGGATTTTTGGATGGCGTTTTTTATGTCTTGGTTGACTTTGCTGAAATCGTGTGGCGGCGAGACTACAACTGCTGTGGTTCCGGTATTTGTTAGTGACTGGGAAATTAGAAAGTTACCTAATAGGGGAATGATGACTACTAAAATTACGATCGTCCAAATCATCGGTGTCACAGTTTTGATAAACTGACCGATAACTCTGAGACGTTCTGTTTTCTCTGAATAGCTAATTTCTTCCTTGTCTTGACTCATGGCGGTTTCTCAACTGATGAGAGTTGGGCTAGTTTCGATTATAGGCGATCGTACCTGCGATCGTGTTACGGGCGTGTGGCCTGGGATTCTGGAAAGGTTGAGGAAAAGTGCCCGCTAGTGAAGCTATCCCACAGAAAATCGCCAGTTTTTAATTCTTGACTGCATAGAAATTAAAGTGGTACTATTTTTGAATATATCTCAAGCTGTTAATATGACCTTAGATCCTTTGCTCCGCAAGCTAGCAGCCATAAATCAAGCTTTATCTGCCATTTCAGCAGAAACCTGCACGGCGGCTGGATGCAATCAAGCAGTTTCAAAACCCGGTCACAAATTATGCTACGAACATTGGAAAGCTAACAACGCTCAACCCGTGTCAGCGCCCAAACCTAAACCCCAACAATCCTCTTCCCCCTCACTTCTGTCCGCTACCAGCATCAGCGAGAAACTAGAAATATCAAAGCACAAAGTCAACCCAATTTTAGCAGAGTTAGGATTGGTAAACAAAGAGCGCAACGGCTGGGTAGCCACTAAGCGGGGGATTGGTTTTGGGGCAGTGCAAAAAACCTACCCTCAAGACAACACTCCTTATGTGCTTTGGCCAGAATCTATACTGACAAATCAAGTTTTTATAGCGACTATTGAGAGTCTTAAAGGTGACAATTCAGAACAGAGCAAAACAGAAGTAAACACAAAGCTAGGGTTCCGGGAAAAGTTTCGGGCGAGTGCACAGCATCGAACAACCGACGGTCATTTTGTGCGGTCTAAAGCTGAAGTTTTGATTGATAATTGGCTCTATATGGCGGAGCTAGTTCACGCCTATGAACGCCGACTACCCATAGAGGAAGAAGCTTACTGTGACTTTTATATTCCTGGGGGAAAAGTGTATATTGAATACTGGGGATATGAGAACAACCAGGAGTATGTGGCGCGTAAGAAAGTGAAGCAAGAACTGTACCAGAAGTACGAACTCAACCTGATTGAGTTAACAGATGAACACATCAAGAATTTGGATGATTATTTGCCTAGAATGTTATTAAAATTTGGCGTAATTGTAAATTGATTGAAAAGTACGATCGCACTCTTCATCCGCGTTAATCTGTGTTAATCTGCCTGTATCAGCGGTTTATAAAAAAATCCTGTTCGCGCCGATCAAACAATATAAATAACTTTCTAACTCTACAACCACTGTTGAATCTGAAAAAATATCACGCGCTGCTGCTATCAGGTTGCCCCTTCGCAAAGAAGAAATCCAATCACTTAAAAAGTAACTGGGCAATTCGCCGAAGTCCGAAGGATAGGCGACTAGGAGTTAGCTTAAACGTATGGGCGACGATCCACCGCCCGAAATGCAAGGCTGTTTTACATGAGTTACAGTGGCGCGTGACGATCAGATTATAACAAATTCAAGCAATATATAGCAACCATTTTAGTAAAGGATGCGATCGCCTACCTTTAAAAATCCGAATCCTCCGCAGCGCGAGTAGAATTTTTGATACGTTGGGCTATTAATGCTTTCAATCTTTTTACAAAATTGAGCTGTGTTCTGTCATCATCTCCTGATGGCGAACTTGTCAAGTCACGCAGCAATTCTAATAATTCTGCCTCTGTTAACTGTTTCAGTGATTGCTTCTTGTAAATATTCTTCAAATAAATATCCGTATATATTTTGGAAAATCTCAATTCCTGAAATTTAGTATCAATCAGATTCACTATGTCGGAGCGACTCAGAAGCGGTTGACTGACATTAGGAACTTTAGGATTTTTTGGGCGCCCGTATTTCTCTTTAATCCGGTCAATCTGCTCTTTAAATTTAGCACCTTTTTCAGGATTGACCATTGAGACAAAATTGGCAAAACCTTCAATTGATGCGATGAGATCCTCAGACTGTCCCCAGTTGTGACCTTCCAGACCGTCTTTTTCAATTTGATAAAGAACTGCACGAAAATTTTTGAGCTTTTCTCTTGAAACGTTCAGTTTGTCGTTAACTACAATACCCGTCACCTCCTGCTGCTGATATCTGCGAATAACTCTAGTTTTCTGTTCATTAATCTCAAAGTCTTCTTGCTCAACAATAAACCTGGTGTTTTGGAAGATATTAAAGATATTGCGGAGACTCTCACCCGAAGCAGAAAAAGTGAGGTCATCAGCATACCGAGTATAATCAAAGCCATATTGTTTTGCCATCGAATGTAATCGCCGATCCAGCCTGTGGCACAGAACATTTGTAATTGCTGGACTTGTTGGTGCTCCCTGTGGCAAATATCGTTCAGTCCACGAAAGTAAGAATTCTGTTTTACCGTTTACTTCAATCTCTTTCATTTTCGGTTCAGTACAAATCAACCCGAAAATTGTTGAGGCAGTTTCCGAATAGCCGAATGATTTGAAAAGTCCCTTAACTCGTGTGTAGGAAATAGAAGGAAAAAAATCTTTCAGATCGATATTGATTATGACTTCTTTGCCTACATGATGCTCTGCATTCGTAACTATAGAATGTTTAAGGCGAAAACCGTGAGCAGCCTCGTGTAGTTTGATTTTTTCTAAAATATTCTCAAGAATCCAGTTTTGAGCTTTCTTCAATAAGTGTGTCGGTGCTGAGATTTTCCTATTTCCACCCGTTTTCTTGGGAATTTGAAAGCGGATATAATGGGAATTTTTGCGGGAAAAAGCTAAAAAGCGCAATCCTTTAACACTAACTCCCATAGCTTGGGCGATCGCTTCATGGGAATTACACAATGGCAAGTTGTTGTTTTGCAATCGCTCAGGATCGAACTTGGCATTGTTAATACGCTTCTTCTGCAAAACCTGACTGTGTTTTAGTCGCCGAGACAGCCTGCACTCTAGCTGTTTAAAATCGCTTTCTATATACCCCTCAGCGTCTTGTTTTAAAGATTCTATCTCCCAAGATGACATAAACTCATCGGGAAATGCGTCTACCAGATCGTCATAGCACTCGAACCAGTTTTCATGATGAAATATCCAATTATATTCAGTATTATCTGATTGTACATTTTCAGTTTTTTTGAAACAATACTGCTCAATAAATATTTGTAAAGTATTGGATCTCTTCGTATATTCTGGATCGTTTAAGAGCCTTGCCGCTTGCTGTAAATCTTCAATAGCTTCCTGCTTATCTGTTTGTCGCCTGCGAATCAAACCTCGGTAGTGATAGGCTTCAGCACAGTTTAGATCGTGATAGATGGCTTGGTTAAAGCATTCAATAGCTTCACCGTAGTTGCCTTGCATATAATAAGAAATTCCTCGAACAATAAGTTCATTGATATCCATATTATTTCTGCTATCTTCAATTTTTGCTTCCGCCATTACCCTTTATAACCCTTCCTCCTAACTTACTCCGAGGGTTAACTTTTAGCCTGCTTTACTTAACACAACCAGAATGTACTGGTCAAGACTAACTCCTTCCCTTTCCGCTTTTTCTGCTAAACTCAAATGTAGAGATTTAGGAATTTGCAACGATAAATTTCCGCTATACTCAATTTCCGTTGTAGGTAAAGGAATCTCATCTTCACACTCATAAGCTGTTTCTATCCATAATTCCCTAGCTTCCTGAATATTCTCCATCGCTTCCGATAAAGTTTCACCCTGAGACATACAGCCAGGAAGGTCTTTGATTATAGCTGTATAACCTTCGGATTCTGGATAAAAACTGATAGGATATTTAAGACTCAAGTAATAGTCGAGAGATTTAAGCTTGACTTTCATCTTCTGATTCATTGCTCCATTCCTCCAGTTTTAATAGCACAACAATTTGCTTGACGTATACTCCTTTTACCTTCTTCCCACCTTTTTTAGAAACTGTAATTTTTAATCCATCAGCATTTCGGCAAGTATGGTGACTTCCTTTCGATCGCTTTTCTTCAAATCCAAAAGCTGTTAGAATATAGCACACATCGTCAAAGCGCACTTCTGGTGGATTTGCTAAAAATTGTTCTACCAGTTTTCCTAACTTGCCCATGAAGTTTTACAGATGCTTGTACTATTCTAATAAACAAGGGTGGGCATTGCCCACCCTTGCTAGGAGTCCGGTGAAATTCAAAAATTAAACCTTCGCTTCATTCTTCACCAAATTACCCCAACCCAAATCCTTCAGCGAATTATTCCGGCGCAGCGGACGAGTCACCAACTCCAAAATATCCCGCGCATTACCAAAGCCGTGAATCTGAGCAAAAGTAAACTCAACAGACCACTTAGTATTAATTCCCCGCGCTTCCAAAGGATTAGCGTGAGCCATACCAGTAATCACCAAGTCAATATTCTGCTCGTAAATCCGCTGAAGCTGATTGTAATTGTCTGGTTTCTCCACAATCCGAGGAGTAGGAACTCCCATCTCGTGACAAGTCTTTTCTAACAAAGCCAATTCAGCCGCCTGATAGCGCTTGTCCATGTAAGGAATCCCAATTTCCGGGCAAGTCATGCCGCAGCGAATCAAGAAACGTGCTAAAGAAATCTCCAGCAAATTGTCGCCCATAAAGAAGACAGATTTGCCGCGAATTATTTGCAGGTAATCTTCCAAACCAGCCCAAATTTGCGCTTCCCGTTCGTCCAAACCTTTTGGTTCAATTCCCAACACTGAGCAAATCTTTTCAATCCAAGCGCGAGTTCCGTCAGGGCCGATCGGGAACGGAGCACCAATTAATTTACACTTACGGCGGCGCATCAAAGTGCTCGCAGTACGCGACAAGAACGGATTCATGCCCGATACATAATAGCCTTCTTCCAATACTGGCAATTCAGTGTAGCGCTTGGAAGGAAGCCAACCGGAAACTTTGATTCCTTGCTTCTTCAATTCTAGAGTTAGCTGAGTAACAACCGGATCGGGCAAAGAACCAAAAAGTACCAGCGGCGTGTGCTTGACATATTCCGATTCATCTGCTGCAACTTCCTCTTTTTTCTTGCCGAAATTCAGCAGTTGAGAGATAGCATTGCGTTCTTGTTTCTGAGATTCCATCACGGGCGCTTTCTCAGGGCATTTAGCAGCCATCGCTGCCAAAACGGTATCTTCCCCTTGAGTAAAAGCGTAATCCAAACCGTTAGCGCGCGCTGTGACGATGGGAATGCCAATTTCTGCTTCGAGTTTCGGTGCTAACCCTTCCAAATCCATTTTGATGATTTCGGTGGTGCAAGTGCCGATCCAGACAATTACACTGGGGTTACGATCGCGCTTAATTTGCAAGCACAGCCGCTTCAACTCATCATAATCGTTTAACTGAGCGGAAATATCACCTTCTTCCAACTCAGCCATCGCATAGCGAGGCTCAGCAAAAATCATCACGCCCATTGCGTTTTGCAAGAAATAGCCGCAAGTCTTAGTACCGATGACCAAGAAAAAACTATCTTCAATTTTTTGATAAAGCCAAGCTACGCAGCTAATCGGACAAAATGTGTGATAATTGCCTGTTTCGCATTCAAAGTTTAAAGCTTCCGGTTCATTAGTAGTAATAGCAGTCATATCTCAAATCTTCTCCATTTAAATTGTTTTTCGTCTCGAACAGGACTTGCGGCGGAGCGAGGAAACACCTGGATTTTGCGATCGTCTCGGTGCGATCGCCCACCAGAGGAATAGGTTGTTTTTCCTCTCGATCACGGACAGGCGCAGTGGCGATCAAACACCTGTTTTGCGCGATCGCGACGCACAGCGAACAATAAATAGAAATACCTATTTTGGGGCTAATTCCTGTGAAAAATAGATGCAGCCCATTCACTATTTCCGCAGCAGCCGCAGCATCCAAAATTCTGGCTAAAAAATTCTGCGCGAGGGCATACAATCCCTCACAGCAGGGATTTAGTGTTCTTCAACTCGCTCGCGGGAAAAAGCCTTTTGGCAGTTGTGAGTTTGAGCTAATTAAAAATTAACAACTCGCAACTCACAACTCACAAATAGAGCGGAAAACTTCCAGACTAGAAGAGATGCGGGCGATCGCAACAACCTCACTTAAAATCAGATAAAAAGCCGGAAATTTCTTCATCTTCATCGTCGGAATCCAAATCACCGAGATCTAGAGCATCTAAATCATCTTCATCTGGATCTCCGGTAGTTGCTTCCCCCAGATCGTCGAGTCCGAGATCATCGAGGTCATCGTCATCAGATACAGAGAAATCGTCAATACCGTCATCGTCCAAGTCGCCCAGATCCATGTCTAGGTCATCTGAGGTCGCTGTCCCAAAAGGATCGGGTATTTCTTCGGCGACAAACTCTGCATCTTCTTCCCCAAACGGATCGGAAATCCCCGATTCAAGATCTCCAGAGGTCAAAGTCCCAAATTGTGAGGCTTCTTCTTCCTCGTCATCATCGCCGAGGTCGAGACCGCCCAAAGCCGAGGCTTCATCTTCCTCGTCATCATCGCCGAGGCCGAGACCGCCCAAAGCCAAGGCTTCATCTTCCTCGTCATCATCGCCGAGGCCGAGACCGCCCAAAGCCAAGGCTTCATCTTCCTCGTCATCGTCCATATCAAAATCCGATACGGCGTCTTCCTCATCGTCACCCATATCAAAGTCAGATACGGCGTCTTCCTCATCGTCGCCCATATCGAAGTCAGATACGGCGTCTTCCTCATCGTCTTCGAGACCGAGACCGTCCAAAGCCGAGGCTTCTTCCTCGTCATCGTCCATGTCGAAGTCGGAGACCGCTTCTTCCTCGTCATCGTCCATGTCGAAGTCGGAGACCGCTTCTTCCTCATCGTCGTCAATATCGAAGTCGGAGACCGCTTCTTCCTCGTCATCGCCCAGGTCGAAGTCAGATACGGCATCTTCCTCGTCATCGCCCAGGTCGAAATCAGAGACTGCTTCTTCCTCAAACTCATCGAAGGATTCGTCGTCGGAACTCAGTGCTGACGCAGCAGCAGCCAGACCGGCGGCTCCGGCGACTCCGGCGACTACTCCGGCTGCTGCTAAGGCCGCACCGCCCAATTTATTAGATTTGGCATCAGCGGGTGCAGCAGTTGCAGTTTGAGCCGCTGCGGGTGCAGCAGTTGCAGTTTGAGGGACTGCGGGTGCAGCAGTTGCAGTTTGAGCTGCTGCGGGTGCAGCAGTTGCCTTTTGAGCTGCTGCGGGTGCAGCAGTTGCAGTTTGAGCTGCAGCAGGTGCAGTAGTTGCAGTTTGAGCTGCAGCGGGTGTTGGAGATGTGCCGATCGTCTGCGGCACGATATTTGAGGGCATACCCAGCGCGAGGTCCGGGTCAAAATTTAGCCCCAACACTTCGATCAGGCTGTCTGCATCCGGCTTGAGTTTTGAGAAGGGCAGCATTAATTGCTGGAGTTCCGGCTCCAGGGCAGCCGCAATTCCCAGGATGAGGTAAGAAACAGGCCTTTTCCCGCCGTCGGGTGTGGCGACCGTGTTGTCAGCCGTCATGTGCAGGAGCAGCCAAGCCCGATTTACCTGGTAGTAGTCCAACCACTTCTGTTTGAGAGCAACTGAAAAAGTATCAAAAAAAGCCATAACCTCTTTATCCTCATCCTGATCGCTAGACCTATTAAACCATCATCAGGTCTAGCTCATCTTCCTCCTTCTTGACCACCGGTTGCACTGGATTTAGATAAAAATCTGAAAGTAAGGCGAATAATTCGCGATCGGGCGTGTCGTTGGGCACTACTCCTTCGGGCATTGCCAAAATCTGGTCAGCGATGTTGAGGTAGTAATCGCAGACGTAGTTGAGGGAAGGATCGCTTTCGGCCATCTCAAACAATGTTTTGCCTTTGACGCGAGAAACGCGAATGTCTTCAATCAGGGGCAGCACTTCCAGCACCGGCATCGGTACAGAGTCAATGTACTTGTCGATCAAGTCGCGCTTTGAGGTGCGGTTGCCAATTAAACCAGCGAGCCGCAACGGGTGAGTGCGGGCTTTTTCGCGGACTGAGGCGGCGATGCGGTTGGCTGCAAATAAAGCGTCGAACCCGTTGTCGGTAACAATCATGCAGTAGTCGGCGTAGTTCAAGGGGGCTGCAAAACCGCCGCACACTACGTCACCGAGCACGTCGAACAGGATGATGTCGTATTCGTCGAAGGCATTGAGTTCTTTGAGCAGTTTGACGGTTTCGCCGACTACATAGCCGCCGCAGCCAGCTCCTGCCGGAGGGCCGCCTGCTTCTACGCAGTCAACGCCGCCGTAGCCTTTGTAAATGACATCTTCGGGCCAAACGTCTTCGTAGTGATAGTCCTTTTGCTGAAGGGTGTCAATAATTGTGGGGATCAAGAAGCCAGTGAGGGTAAATGTGCTGTCGTGCTTTGGATCGCAACCGATTTGCAAAACTTTTTTGCCGCGCTTGGCTAGGGCAACGGAGATGTTGCAGCTTGTTGTCGATTTACCAATTCCACCTTTTCCGTAAACTGCTAGTTTCACTCTTGGTTCTCCTATAGGTTTCTATCAAAACGATGAGGGCTGGGGTTTCATGCTTTTTTTCGATCGCCCAATTTCCATAGCCCAATTGCAATAGCCCAATTGCAATTCCCTTACTGTCAGTCGATTTGAGATTTCAGATTTGAGATTAAAGAATGGACTCCACAGATGAATCTGGGGCTTCTCTCTAACTAAAATTTTCGATCTCGACGACTTTTGTTTGGGGCTTGTATCCGTCTTTGGGTTAGGCCAATTTTGGACTCGGCCCTTAGTCACCTCGTTGAAAGCATTATTAGCTAACTTGCGATGAAAAGAAAGGGGGCGTCTAAATGAAAATGCTAGTAAATTTGTTTATTTTGCATCTTTGGGAATCTTAACTGCTTTTTGGATTTAAAAATCTATTTTTAGATTTTTTTTAGATTCTCAATTAATTTTAGGATACTTTTTTAATATAAAGAGGTACAAAAATAAAACAAAAATTAACTTGTCAAACAATCTGGGCTTTTGGCTTTGGGGCTAGGATGCAGGCAGTTGATGGCTTGTGCGGCTAACTTGAACGGGCACAAAGGCGCTAGTGGATGAGGCAAAGGAGATAGTGAGTTGGGCCCATTTGGGTCAGGGGAGGGCAAAGTGATGTTAGCTTTCGGCTGTGGCGGGTGATTTTGCTGGGGTTTTGAGTGTTGTGTAAAAAATTGTGAATTTTTAGGAATTGGCGGGTGAGGGGGAGATTGGGGGAGCGGGAGAGTTGGAGAGTTGGAGATTGGGAGAATATTATTTTTTCCCAATAACTACTGATACGAGTTAAAAAAAAGAATGCAACTGTAGGCCCGCGATCCAAACCACGAGCTTCCTCAGTCATTTCCAATTCTTCAATCTAAAATCTAAAATCTAAAATCTAAAATCGTATGGCTGCTGACTAATGACAACTGACGATCGGAATCTCGATCGCAAATTCAGTGCCCCCTCCAGGTTCCGAAACGCAGTCTAGCCGCCCCCCGTGCTGTTCGACAACTAAATGGTAAGAAATCGACAGTCCCAACCCAGTGCCCTTGCCGACTGGCTTGGTAGTAAAAAACGGGTCAAATAATTGGCGGCGAATCTCCTCGGTTATGCCCCGCCCGTTGTCGGAAATGCGGATCGCCACAAAATCGTCGCCAACAACTTCAGTGCGAATTGTAATAGTGGGAAAAGTCAATGGAGAACTAGGATTTGACAGGGGTGAATTTTTCCCATCTCTCTTGGCCCATTCCCCTTTCTGGATTTCTTCATCCAACGCATCAATAGCATTGCCGATAATATTCATGAACACCTGATTGATCTGACCGGCACAGCACTCGATTTGGGGCAAATTCCCGTATTCTTTAATAATATGAATAGGTGGATGTCCGCCGTGGGGTTTGAGCCGGTGCTGCAAAATCAACAAAGTGGTTTCGAGTCCCTCGTGAATGTCAACGAGCTTGATGTTAGATTGATCCGAGCGCGAAAAATTACGCATCGACACAACTATTTGGCGGATGCGCTCGGTTCCAACTTGCATAGAAGACACTAGCTTAGATAAGTCTTCTACCAAAAAATCGATTTCCATCTCTGCTGCTGCTTCCCGAATTTCCGAGACTGGTTCGGGATAGTGCTGCTGGTAAAGTTCCAAAAGTTGGAGCAATTCTTTGATGTAGTGGCTGGCGTGGGAAAGGTTGCCGTAGATAAAATTAACAGGATTGTTAATTTCGTGAGCGATACCGGCAATCATTTGTCCCAAAGAAGACATTTTTTCGGTTTGCACTAATTGAGTTTGAGTTTGCTGCAACTTTCGCACAGTTTGCTCTAATTGCTGCGCTTGATTTTTCAAGCAAGTTTGCTTTCGCCGCAGCACTTCTTCGACTCGCTGGCGCTTGATAATATCCCGTCTCAACAATTCATTTGATTCTAAAAGTTGAGCGGTGCGTTCTTCAACTTGTTTTTTTAAGTCGTCGTGAGCTTGGCGCAGGGCTTCTTGGGCCCGCTGCCGCTCTAAAATTTCTTGCTGCAAAAGTTCGTTGGCTTTCTGCAATTGGGTGGCTCGATCGTCCACTGCTTGTTGCAACAGCTCGATCGTCCCATACATTTCAGATTGGTTAAAAACTTGCGGCAAACTTGTCTGAGAGACAACGCCCAAAAGTTCTCCCTGGCTGCCAACTACTACCAAACGGCGGACGCAGTGGCGCTGCATGGACTGGTGGACACTCCAGAGGGAATCGGCCGGAGATATGCAAAATAAAGGCGCACTCATGGCCCTTGCAGCCGGGATTTCCGAGAGGTTGAGTTCGAGGGCGTGAAACTGCACGATGTCGCGCTCGGTGACAATGCCGATCGGAATTTGATAATTTTGTGTTGGTGCGATCGCCCGATCGGGATGCTGAGTTTGCTCTTCGACAATGACGACGGAACTAACTCGATGCTTGACCATGAGCTGGGCTAAATCGAGGGCTGAGGCAGTTTTTGGGGCAGAAATCACTTGCTGCGTCATGACATCTGCTGCACAGCGCAAATTGGTTAGCAAGTTAATCGGTTGCAGGGCTTCGTGAATGGCTTCGCGGGTGATGATGCCCAGAAGTCGCGAGTCCTCGTCCACTACGGGCAAATGCCGGATGGAGTGCTGGCGCAACGTGAACATAGCTGTGAAAATATCTTGAGACTCGGATTGTTTGAGGGTAATGGGCGATCGAGTCATTACATCCGCAATTGTCAGTCCGACTGTACAAGCTGCCACGGTAGTTAGCTTGACGATATCCCGTTCTGTAAAAATGCCGATCGGCCGATTATCTTCCACGATTAAGACGCAACTGCGCTTGGCTGCGCTAGCAACAGCGTTTTGTTTTTCGCCACAAAGCTGACAGGATACCCGCATCGGGTTCATGAGAGCCAACACCTGGGCGATCGGGGTTTCTGGAGCCACGGTGAGGGGGTGGCGGTCGATCGCCCGATCTAAAGGTGACGAGTAGAGCGGCCGGCTGTTAGGTCGTCCAGCGGGTTCTGATGATTTAATTACCGACAACTGCGGGGCTGAATCTCGGAAATGTTGTAATTTTTCTTCTTGTAGCATGATTATTAATTTTACTTAATGAGTTGTTACAATTTTGGAGACTTGGGTTGGCAGACTTAGCATTAATTAAGCGGGTGACAGATGCTCGATCGCCTAAAATCTGATTGCTAGAACACTCTTATTTAATTTTTATTTTTTAAATCCTATGTCGTGGACTCCCTTAAGTCATCGAATTCATCACTTGCCGCTGATCCTTGCGGGCCCGATGTTGCGCCGGACTGAAAGTCGATCCGTGACAGTTTGGCTGGCTCTGAAAGCACCCCGCCAAGTCGAACTCAAGGTTTATTCGACAGAGGGCGGAACCGGCGAAATTGTCGATCGGCCCTTGCTGCAAGGTGCGAACTCTACCGTGCAGCTCGGCAAATACCTGCACGTAGTCGCGGTGACTGCTAAACCAATTAACAGCAATGTCTTGACATCTGGGCAAATTTATGCTTATGACATCGAGTTTGCTGCGAGTCGCGAGTCGAACGTCGGGGGTGCAGTCCCAGAAAATGAGAAAGAAAATCTCATTTCTTGCCTGTGGCCTGCCGCCCCTGATTTATCGGCTTTGGGGCCGGAGACGATTAGTTATTTCGCTCACCAGTTGCCCACTTTTGCCCTGCCGCCGAACGATTTAAACTATTTGCGTATCGTTCACGGTTCTTGTCGCAAGCCGCACGGAGACGGCAGAGATGCGCTGCCAATCTTGGATAATTCGATCGAACAGTTTGCAGGAACGGCAAATAGCAGGCCCCACCAACTGTTTTTAACGGGCGACCAAATTTACGGCGACGACGTTGCCGATGCCATGCTGTGGGCTTTGACTGACGCTGGCGATACACTGTTGGGCTGGGAAGAAAGTCTACCCCTGATGGATGATGCCCAAATAAAAAAGAATTTGTGTATCAGTATACCTAAAAATTCGGAAAACGAAAATGCAGTTGGCCAAGAGAGGGAAATTTTTAGAGAGTCGCCAATTCAGAAACCGTCTGATGCTGAGTATCAGTCCAAAAAACCAATTGAGTTACAGCCGGGGACTCGCAGCGATATTGCCAGAGATTTTGGCGGCTTTACGGCGATGTTGGTGAATCAATCGGACAAGTCTAAAAGTCACTTGTTCAGTTTGGGGGAATATTGCGCGATGTATTTGTTAGTTTGGTCGCCGGTACTCTGGTGCACGAGTTTTCCGAAGGGTAAGGATATTTGTCCAAATTCTAAGCAGGCAAAAGTCTGGGATAGAGAAGTTGTTGAACTTGACGGTTTTGCTCGCAATTTGTGGAGAGTGAGGAGGGCGCTAGCGAATATTCCTAGTTATATGATTTGCGATGACCATGATGTTAGCGACGACTTTTATTTGAATCGAGAGTGGTGTTACCGGGTGCTGGGAAAGCCGCTGGGCCGGCGGGTGGTGCAGAATGCTTTGCTGGCTTACGCTGTGTTTCAGGCTTGGGGAAATACGCCCGCACAGTTCGATCGCGAAAAACCGGGAGATAAATTATTCAAGGCTGCTGAAAAATGGTCGGATTCGGGGGGAACTGATGTTTCTGCTTGGGAGGAGGCGGGTTCGTATTTGGGAATTCCCGGACTCGACCCAAAAACTCATTTGCCTAAGTTGAAATTAGATGAAGATGTTTTTATTTTGGATCGGGATGGTGAGGGTGTAAGTGAGGTTTTGAATTGGCATTTTACTGTGAGAAGTTTTAAGCACGAGGTGATTGTGCTGGATACGCGGAATTGGCGGGGATATCCGGTGGAAAGCGCGATCGATCCGCCGATGCTTTTGACTCACAAAGGTTTTGAGGAGCAAATTCAGCAGCCTTTGAAGGAGACGGATTTGCTGAATAAAACTGGGGAGTTTGAAATTGAGGCGACGCTGGTAGTTGTGCCGACAAATTTGGTGGGTTTGTGGATTATTGATGTGGTGCAAAAGTGGGATGTGGCACAGGGGAAGGTTTTTAGTAGTGATGCGGGGGATGCTTGGAATTTTCATGAGTTAGCTTTTGTGAAGCTGTTGGTGGAATTTTTTAAACAGCGCGATCGGGTGATTGTGTTGACGGGGGATATTCACTATGCTGCTGCTGTGCGACTGAGTTATTGGTCTGATTGTCATTTTGGCGATTATCGACAGAATATTGAGAGTTTGAGGGGGGCGAATTATAAGTCAAGTTGTCAATATTCTGTGCTGGCGCAGTTGACTGCTAGTGCTTTGATCAATGAGGAGTGGAAAACGCATTTAGTTCATACTAAGATTAAGTCGCTGTTTCCTGAGCGATCGCACCAATGTTTGGGATGGAATGAGCCGCTGGAATTAATGAATATTTCGAGGATGACCAGAAAGAAGGCTGTGGCGGCTGGTCTCAAAAATAGACAATCTCCGCCTGATTGGGGCTATCGGATTGACTGGGTTAAACGGCAAAGGGCGCGGGTATTTTTGCAGCTAGAAAAGGGAACTGCGTCAGATAGATCGCATAAAAATAAACAATTGTCACTGCTGCATAGGTTGTGGAATTTTATATCGCTGTTGTGGCGCAATCGCTGGCTGCAAGAGGGTGAGGAGATTGTGGGATATAGCAATATTGCGATCGTCAGTTTTCAGTGGCCTGCTGATGGTGATGGGGAGAAAGCGGTGATCCAAAATGTTTATTGGCGACCGCTTTGGGAGCCGAATAGTGTGGTTTACAGTCAATATTTTGTGCCACTGGGATTGGATGAGGATGATTAGATTCACGATTTCTTGAACAAGTCGGGGATTTGGATATGGGTACAATATTGTGATCAGTTTGTGGCAGTATCCGCCGGGGGGAAACCCCAGTCTCATAGCTAAAGTCGATTGGAACTGAGATGTTTCACCATTCTCAAGAACAGGCTTTTCGGCCTGTTCCACAACAGATGAATTTTATTGTGGAACAGGCCGAAAAGCCTGTTCCTAAAAAAGTAATTGAGAATGGTGCAATATCTCAGTTGGAACTGAGATGTTACATCATTCTCAAGAACAGGCTTTTCGGCCTGTTCCACAAAGAATAAGTTTTCTTGTGGGGAGTCGCAGAATTTCCATAGCCAGCCGACTTGCTAAATCAGTTAAAAGCCAGACGCAAAAAGTCGAGGGCGGACTTGGCAGATATGGAAGTTGTTTTGGAAATATTAGAAAACCCTCAGCACGAAAGTTGAGCGGAAAACAAACGTTCTTGCTGTGCGATGAACGTGAAACCCTTGAGGGATATAGGAGATATTAGCAAGCCCGTGACGAGATTTGAACTCGTGACTTCCTCCTTACCAAGGAGGTACTCTACCACTGAGTTACACGGGCATAAAAAATTAAGAATCTCCAATTAAAAAATTAATTTTTAATTCTTAAATTTTAACTTCTTATTAAATTGAGGTGGGCCGAGCTAGATTTGAACTAGCGTAGGCGTAGCCAGCGGATTTACAGTCCGCCCCCATTAACCGCTCGGGCATCGACCCATTTCCATCACAGTTATATATCCTAGCACCAGAATCTTTATTTGCAACATTATATTTAAAACTCTAATCATTAAGTTGAGAATACATAAGTGAGTTAGCGGCAGACGGGAAAATTGAACACTGTTTAAGGTGCAATACGCTTGGGCCCGAGCCCGATCCCCCCTAGCCCCCCTTCTTAAGGGGGGGACAAGA
Source organism: Microcoleus sp. D2_18a_B4 (assembly GCF_036702475.1). Taxonomy (NCBI): domain Bacteria; kingdom Bacillati; phylum Cyanobacteriota; class Cyanophyceae; order Oscillatoriales; family Microcoleaceae; genus Microcoleus; species Microcoleus sp. D2_18a_B4. The sequence goes on along the minus strand of NZ_JAUBTL010000055.1, from coordinate 2,706 downwards.
ACTTACTCTTGCGTCCCCCAACAACCAGGGGGAGTAGGGGGTATGCGAGGGGGATCTCGCCCGGAATAAACAGTTTTAACCCAAGCGTATTGGTTTAAGGTGTGCATTCCTAAGTCTAGGCTGGGTGCCCGCCCGCAGCAGGGCTGTTTCATTCTCTTGTAGGGGCAGCAAAGAGTGGCTGCCCCCATGTCCCAAACGCCTGTGAACTCGTCTGTGGGGGGGTAGGCACGGGGAGTAGGGGTAGCACTACCCCTACAAAAGCCTGATTTTCCTGAGAATGAAACAGCACTGCCGCCCGGAGCACCCTAAGTCTAGACTAAGAGGTTGATTAACAGTAAGACTTTTTCTGACATTTGCTAACAATCACTTACATTTGCCTTCTTGTCTTCATGTCATATAGAATGAATTTAGCCACTCAGATGTAGGTGAAAAACCTTGGTAGTACGCAACCGCTATATAAATAAGTTGCCTCTACATTATCAAAGCAAATAATCAGATTGGCGTGGGGCTGTAAGCGATAACCAAGCTGAAGGCAAGAATATAAGTGCTTGTAGAAATTTCTACGGGCATCGGTTGATACGCCTTGGTTGAGATCTGATCTCAACTTATGTATTTGTTAGCAAATGTTAGCAAAAAAGTATCGGAAATCCCTAACTCACTAATTCCCCGGTTTCTTGCAGGGAGTGCAGCCGGCGGTAAATGCCTTGTTGACTCAAGAGTTCGTCGTGACTGCCAACTTCGACGATTCTACCGCCGTCGAGTACGACGATCGCATCGGCTTCGCGAATTGTACTCAGTCTGTGGGCAATAATTATGGTGGTGCGCGTACCGAGAATATTTCGCATGGCTATCTGGATCGATCGCTCCGACTCATAGTCCAAACTAGAAGTAGCCTCATCAAAAATTAACACATCCGGCTCCACCAACAGCGCCCTGGCAATCCCCAATCGCTGCCGCTGACCGCCGGACAAGCGCATTCCTCGCTCCCCGACCACGGTATAATAACCTTGGGGCAACAGCCGCACAAAATCGTCTACTTTGGCAATGCGACAAGCATCCTCAACTTGCTCGAAAGTTGCATTTCTGTTTCCGTATGTCAAATTTTCCAGCAAAGTACCGTTAAAAACGTCTACTTCTTGGTGGACAATGGCTAAACGCTGGCGGTAGCGAGTCACGTCTAAGCTGCAAATGTCTTCGCCGTCGATCAGAATGCGGCCGGAGTTTGGTTCAAAGTAGCGAAACAGAAGTTTAACTAAAGTCGATTTCCCGGAACCCGATCGCCCGACTAATGCTACAGTCTGACGGGGATGAATCAATAAATTCACATCTTGCAAAACGGGTTTTTGACTGTCGTACCCGAATGTCAAACCGCTGATCTCAACTTTGCCGGTAAATTTATAAGGTGGCTGTGCCGATCGAGCATTTTCTGCTAAATTAACCGCATCAACACCGTCGGGCGTTTGCATAAACTCGTGGAACCGGATCATTGAAGAATAACGCCGCGCCAATGATTCGGCGATAATGCTAATCGGACGCAGTTGGGAATATGCCATGCTTGCCAGGGTGTAGACGGTAACAAAATATCCGAGGGAAATTTTGCCTGCAACCGTTTCTGCTAGGCTAAAACCGAGAACTGAAAACAAACACAACTGGACGATCGTCTGCTGATATGTCCCCAGGGTGACGTATCCTTTGTGAATGCGGTGGATCACGACTTTTAATTCGCGATCGAGTCTGGTGGTTTGCCTTTTGAGTTCATCGCTTTCTGTCGCAAAAGCTTTGACTGTTTTGATGTTGGTGATAATTTCCGAGTTGCGGCTTTCTGTATCTTCGATGTATTCATCCAGAATTTCTTCCCGCGTAGTCACCTGTTGCAGGCCTTTGAGGGTGAAACTGAGGATAAATAGGAATGAAACCAAAATTAATAAGCCAATCCGCCACTCTATTAAGCAGATAACGGCAAAAATGCCGATTAAGCGGACGACTTCGGGGATGAAGTCGCCGGCAATTTCTGGGTAAGTCCAAGTATGGTTGGCGATGCCTTTGGCGATGCGGCTGGCAATCCGTCCGGCGTTGTTTTCGTCGTAGAATTCTAGGGGTAAGGTGAGGATTTTGCCGATCGCACTTCTCATTCGATCGCGCCTTGCCCTCAATGGTATCGCCCAGTGGAACCAATTTCCCACCCACGGCTGTATCGGTGCTTTGGCGACTGTTACCAGAAAAATTATGCCCAGCAAGACGGATAGCGATAATATTTTGTTGGGTGACTGCTGGGTAACAGAGGCGATCGCTGTTATGAGTTTTTGCGTTACTGTATCTGTAGCTTGACCCGACAATACGTTTAATATTTGACCGATCGCATAAGGAACAAGCAAATCGGCTAGTGCCAAAACACTCGATGCGCCTATGCTGTAAAGTGATATTTTCCAGTAGCGGCTGTAGTATTTGAAGATGTCCTGAAAGCTTGCCATAAATTCTTGTTGAGATACAACCCTTGCAAACACTTGCATTTAAAACTGCGCTCTCGGCGCGCCGTGTTTACAAGTGTACTACAAAAGTAGTCGATCGGGGAGTCAATCGATTTTAGATTTTAGATTTTAGATTTTAGAGGCGACCCCACGGATAAATGCGGGGGCTTGAGGATTTTAGATTTTAGATTTTGGATTGATTCCACGGATAAATCACGTGGCGGGTACCACCTTTGAA
>NZ_JAUBTL010000054.1:0-57067 GCF_036702475.1 Microcoleus sp. D2_18a_B4 | reverse complement strand
CCGTCCTTTTTGGACGGGCGGGACGCCCATCCCACAATAACAATTAAAATTGTAAGTTATTTAATTCGCGATCCTAAGCAGCTTTACAAGCTTGCTGCCGAATAGGAATTTCAATGACGAATTCTATTCCCTTTCCTAATCCAGGCTGGCAGTATAATCTGCCCCCATGCTTTTCAACGATAATTTGGTAACTGATAGATAACCCCAATCCAGTTCCTTTACCGATAGGTTTGGTGGTAAAAAAAGGGTCAAATATTTTCGGTTGTAAAGTTTCGCAAACTCCCCTACCGTTGTCACTAATATGAATAGCAACCCAATTCTCGTCAATTACTTTTGTACAAATTTGAATGCGGTTCGGGTGTTGTTGGATTTCTGCAAAGGAACGCTGCTGATTCGATTCATCTAAAGCATCAATGGCATTGGAAAGAATATTCATGAACACTTGATTTAATTGTCCGGCATGGCATTCTACTGGTGGAAGCTGACCGTACTTTTTTATTAGTTCAATCTCAGGATGCTCTGGTCTTGCTTTTAAACGATGATGCAGGATGGTGAGTGTACTATCAATTCCTTCATGAATATTTACAGCTTTCACGTCTGCCTCATCTAGGCGAGAAAAGATTCGCATAGACTTGACAATCTCCTGGATGCGCTGGGTTCCTAAGTTGATTGAGTTAAGAACTTTGATAAAATCTTCCTCCACAAATTCCAGTTCTATTTCATCCATTGCTGCTTGAATCCGAGGGGTGGTATTTACATAATCTTCTTGATACAGATGTATAATTTTTAGTAAATTATGAGCGTACTCTTGGGCATAACCAAGATTGCCGGATATGAAGTTTATAGGGTTGTTTATTTCATGAGCAATCCCAGCCGCCATTTGCCCTAAGCCGGACATTTTTTCGCTTTGGATTAACTTAAGCTGCATTTGTTGTAAATCTTCATAGGCTTGGCTGACTTCTAAAACTTTTTGCTCCAATAAGATATTTTTTTCTTCTAATTTGTCAGCTAGAACATGAAGCTTTAAATGCAGCTTGACGCGAGCTAATACTTCCTCCTGTTGGAAGGGTTTGGTAATATAATCTACAGCCCCAAGCTTAAACCCCTCAACTTTATTAGCCGTATCCGAGAGCGCAGTCATAAATATAATGGGAATCTGTTTAGTTTCTGGATTAGCCTGTAATCGACGACAGGTTTCAAATCCATCAATTTCTGGCATCATGACATCTAGCAAGATTAGATCGGGGAGAGCATATTTGACTCGCTCTAGTGCCATTTTGCCAGATTTTGCAACCCGAACTTCAAATCCTTCTTGGCTTAAGGCATCAGATAAGACACCCAAGTTAGCTGAATTGTCATCAACTATAAGAATCGTACCATTTGCTTGAATTTCTGAATTCATAACCTTACTTGTAGGACTCAATAAACGTTAAAAGCTCTTCGTCTTGAAAGTCCTTTGCCATTTGATGCAATCTTTTAGCAAAGGGAATGTATTGGGGATCTAGTTCTTCAAGTAATACCGCCTGCTTAACTATTTCTAGGAAATTTCCTTTCATAGCGAGCTCGTATAGCATTTCCATTTCTGTAGCAGGTGGGGCAATTAGCTCATCGGTGTCTGAGGAGCTCGCCAGTGGCTCTTCATTAGCTTCATAAACCCATTCCAAATCAAGATACTGTTGTAAGTTTTGCAGGAGTTCAGTTGCTTGAATAGGTTTTGGAATAAAGGCGTTGCCTCCTGCCTCTAAACTTCTGTATTGATCGGTTTCAAATACGCTGGCAGAAGAGACAATAATCACGGTGTCTTTGAAATTTTCCGATTCTCGAACCCGCTTAATCACCTCGAAGCCATCGAGTTCGGGCATTAATAGGTCGGTAACAATTAAATCTGGCTGCACCTCTAGAATTTTTTCCCAGCCTTCAAGCCCATCGTTCGCTTCAAACACCTCAAAGCCGATCGGACTGAGCAAATTGTTAATTACCGAACGGTTAGCCCATTTGTCATCAATAACCACAATCTTAGGTTGGCGGTCTTTGATGCCGATAATCTGCCCGTGATGGTCGATTTGAGACGTTTTCACCCATTCATCGGCTTGAGGCAGACTAACATCAAACCAGAAAATACTGCCAACATTCATCTCACTTTGAACCTGAATGGTACTGCCCATTAGTTCTACAATCCTTTGGCTAATTGCCAATCCCAGCCCGGTGCCCTCCGTCTGCCGTCTGCGATCGCCTACCTGCTCGAAGGGCTGAAAGATAGCTTGGAGTTGCTCTTGGGCAATGCCGGTACCTGTATCGCGTATTTCAAAGCGAATTTTTCCTTCTGTGGCAAAACTGACTATAAAAGTGACACTGCCCTCATCCGTAAATTTAATAGCGTTGCTTAAAAGATTAATTAACACTTGTCGCAAGCGTTTTTCATCCGCATGAATGCCGATCGGCAGTTCGGGGCTGGATGGAAAATGAAAGTGAATTCCCTTAATTTCAGCTCGGATGCGACACATTTCTGCTACACCTTGCAGGAACGCCGGGAAATGAAAATCTGTGGGCATTAGTTCCACTTTCTGTGCTTCAATCTTCGACAAATCGAGAATATCATTGATTAACGTCAGTAAATGCGAACCGCACTGATAAATAACATCAATGCGCGATCGCTCTTCTTCATTCAAGACTTTGGAACGCTGAAGAATCTGCGCGTATCCCATGATGCCATTAAGGGGAGTCCGCAACTCGTGGCTCATGTTGGCCAGGAATTCACTTTTAGCCCGACTAGCTGCTTCTGCGGCTTCCCTGGCTTTTGCCTGTACGATTTCTGTTTCTTTGCGATCGTGGATATCGCTGGAAGTGCCAACCCACTCCCGGATGCTGCCATCTTCATTCAGAATTGGCACCGCTCTAGCTTGAAAATAACGATAGTTTCCATCCGATCCCCGGATTCGATATTCTATTTCATACAGGGTTTTCGTTTGCACTGCTTCCATCCACACCTGAGCAGTTCGTTCGCGATCGTCTGGGTGAATTGCATCTAACCAGCCAAAACCAACCACTTCGTCTACGGTTTGTCCAGTGTAAGCTCTGAAAGTCGGTAAATCTGGACATCGCCCTTCAGCATCCGTTATCCAGACCATTTGGGACGTAGCAGCGATTAGCGATCGATAGCGTTCTTCGCTTTGTTTGATCGCATCTTCCGCTTGTTTGCGATCGTGGATATCGGTGCAAGTGCCAATCCACTCCCGGATGCTACCATCTTCATTCAGAATTGGCACCCCTCTAACTTGAAAATAACGATAGTTTCCATCCGCTCCCCGGATTCGATATTCTATGTCAACCAGGGTTTTCGTTCGCACTGCTTCCATCCACACCTGAAGCGTTCGTTCGCGATCGTCCGGGTGAATTGCATCTAACCAGCCAAAACCATCAGCCATCTGGGCTTCGGTTTGTCCGGTGTAAGCTCTCCAACTCGGTTGATCCACGGATCTTCCTTCAGCATCCGCTGTCCAGACAAGTTGGGAGGTAGCAGCGATTAGCGAACGATAGCGTTCTTCGCTTTGCTTGATAGCATCTTCCGCTTGTTTGCGATCGCTAATGTCATTATTGATTTCGAGTTGGGCACAAGGCTTTCCTTCCCCATCGCGCTGTAATGTCCAGCGACTTGCCACAATAATATCCCGACCATCACGGGTGGTGTGCTGCAGTTCTCCTTCCCAAGTTCCCTGCTGAAAAAACTCTGCCGTTACGATTTCTAACGGTTTAGGGAAGACGGTTTGCAAGAAGGTGTGAATGTACTCCCCGACTACTTCCGCTTTTGTCCAACCATAGAGCTTTTCTGCACCTTGGTTCCAGTAGATGATGCGGTCATCCATGTCCCTAATAATGATACCATCGCTGGCTAAGTCCAGTAGTTCTAGGGTTTGACGGAGTGTTTGCTCGACTTTTTTGCGATCGCTAATATCTCGTGATATCGCGATAATGCCGAGGATATTGCCCTTAGCATCCCGCCAAGGAGTCTTGGTAGTGAAAAAGGTCCCGGTGGTCTCACCCTGAGAGACCTCTTCCTCGTAAGTCTCAGCGATTCCTGTTGCCATCACTTGGCGATCTTTTGCCATAATTTCACGGACACTCTCACTCTCATGCGGTAGGAATTCCCAATCATCTTTGCCGATGATTTCCTCAATTGGCTTGCCCATGAAGTTTGCCACATTGGAGTTAACGGCAACATAACGCCCTTCCCGATCTTTAACGACAATGAAGTCTGGTGTACTTTCCAAAATAGACTTTAGCAGTGCATTACGATCGCGCAATTCTGCTTCCATTTGTTTGCGATCGTTAATGTTTCGTGCTATGGCAATCAGGCCGAGAATATTTCCCTGAGCGTCCCGCCAAGGGGCTTTTGTGGTTAAAAAAGAAGTATTCTCTTTACCATTGAAAACCTCTTCTTCGTAGGTTTCAGTAATGGCTGCTTCCATAATCTGGCGGTCTTTTGCCATTATTGCAACGGCGGCCTCCGGGGGAAGGAGTTCCGAATCATCTTTACCGATAATTTCCTCAATGGATCTACCGTAAAAGGATTTTGCCACCTCGGAATTAAGGGCAACATATCGGCCTTCCCGGTCTTTAACCACAATTATGTCTGGCGTACTTTCCAAAATAGAGCTCAGCAAGACGTTGCGATCGCGCAGCGCAGCTTGCTGTTCGCGCAGAGCTTCTTCAGCTTGTTGGCGATCGGTAATATCTGTATTAGCCCCAATCCATTCCCGAATTGAACCATCCGCATTCAGAATTGGGACACCACGACAACTCATGTAGCGATATTCCCCGTCATAGCGGCGCATACGAAATTCAACTTCATAGAACGATCGATTAGCAACAGCAGTTGACCAGGCAGTGGCAATAGACGAGCGATCGTCTGGATGGATAGCGTTGAGCCCACCCCCTACCTTGTAATCATCAAATGTCTGTCCTGTAAATGCACATAAAGTAGGTTGCTCGCCGGCCAATTCGCCCTCAGCATTAGCGATCCAAATAATTTGAGCGGTAGCTTCGATCAAAGAACGAAATCGTTCTTCACTTTGTTTCAGGACATCTTCTGCGTTTTTGCGATCGCGAATATCCCGCACAATAGTGGAAATAAACTCGACTTCCCCCGCTTCTGTTTTGTGAACTATCAAAACCTGGGAGACTGGAATTTCTTCCCCATCGCGTGACAAAAATAGGATTTCACCAGCCCACCTACCATCTTGCAAGGCGGTGGGAATTATATCGTTGTGGAATTTTGCTTTTGCTGAGGGAGCTAATACAGAATCTATAGTAAACGGAGAGCGTGCTTCCTCTGGGGACATCCCCAGCATTTCCTGTCCGGCTTTGTTGAGATAGACGCTATGCCCAGTCGCATCCGCAACTCCTACTAAGTCGGAAGTTGCTTCCAAAATTGCCGTCAGTCGTGCCTGCTTTTGTTCTGCCCGCTTGCGAGCGCTAATTTCAATTACAATCCCACCAATACCAAAAATGATGCCATTTTCATCCCGCAAAGGATAGTAAGATGTTTCCCAGTAGCGGATGATGCCTGGTTCTTTCGCCGTTTCACCCACTACTTCAGACTCAAGTATCGGCTGGCCCGTATCCAGAATGCCTTGCAGCATCGGTTCCAGAGTCGGAGCCAATTCTGGCAGCATTTCAGGCAGCGACCGACCAATATAGTCTGCCACACAAATGCCATCGATCTCTGCCAGAACTTCGTTTATTTGGACATACCGCAGTTGGCGGTCAAAAATCACCATTCCGGCGTTGGCACCTGCAAAAAAAGCCTCGAAGTGAGCCTGCAGCAATGCCTGTGCTGTTGCGCTCTCTTGCTGTGGCGGTTGGGTTTTCTGTGGTGGGAATTTGCTCATGTTCGATCGTGCATTTCAGCTTTTATTCTAGAACTTCTGTCCAATGGGGCGATCGCAAGGTTTTCGTTGCCTCCAATTTGGGTAATGAAGAAAACGTTCAGTAGCGCGACTATTAGGCTTTCAATCTGCGATATATGTATCCCTGGCGACACTATTTCCCTTAATTCTTCGGATGTATCGCCAAGCATTTCTATTTCTCATCAATTCTATTGCTAATCAATCCTATTGGTAGAACAGGGGTGACAACTTAAGCTAGGGAAGCATTGGTCAATCAGCAATTATGCTCAGCATTTACTCAGATTTTGGGTGTAGAACTTAGATTTGGGCGATCGAGCAATCATGGCGATCGGCATATTTATGCCCACCCACCCCCAAATCGCCAATTTTCCACTCCTAAATAAGCAAAGCAGTATTTTCAGTAAATTTACGGATTGACAAATGCAATTAAGTTAGAATGTCTCCCCCATATCGGTAGAATACCAAGTATTCTTGGAACGTTATCAATTTTAGCTAGAGCGGTTAAATTTTCACTTAGATAATACACAAGACGGACGCAACTGGCAGAGTAATAGCAATATCTCTCCCACCAGTTAAACTCATTGTAATACTGGGATATTTGACTTGTCCACTTAAATACTCATTGAATAATTACCGCTTAAATTGATAACGGAACTTTAAAAAAAAATTAGTGGAGAGTCAGATAAAATCGCCTAGAGTTAATCTTGAATAAATTTACTATAGCAATCCTTGCAGGAGTCATAAAAATTTTCCCCCACCCCAACCCTCAGAGCGGGTTCGGGGAGGGAGTAAGAAATTCACAACTGATGCGAGGATTGCTATAGAGGGTTCGCTTTAATAATAGATGAGTCGCATATAGTCTCGCGAAAAAGTGGCACAATAACCGCAGGTTTGGGAAGACAAGGTATCCGAAAAATTGGCAATGGGGATAACTGCGTAGTATGAGGAACCCCATATCTCTGTAAAAAATTCAGTTTTTTTACCAAAATAGGCTAACATTTGTGATAAAGACTTCAGTATTTTATTTTTAAATTGGACACTGAGGACTTTATTGTTTACTACTACCAACTTAAAAAATGACAACACCAAAAGCATTAGAACCGGAATTTGAATTTAATACAATACCAGAAGAAGTATTGACACATATCTCCCAAATATTTACAGCCACCCTATTTAAAATAGGTGAGAATCCTGTATCGCTGCAGTCACTGGTGGAACTGCTTGTATTGTTTATGGCTATCCTTGTCATAGCACGCTTTTTTACGAACTTTCTTAAGGAAAGCTTGCTTGTTAGACTGGGAATTGACGAGGGGAACCGGGAAGCTATCGCAGTTATTATTGGGTATTTAATAGTAGCTTTGGGGGTAATAGTCGCCATCCAAAGCATCGGCTTCAACCTCGCTTCTTTTGCAGTAGTCGCGGGGGGATTGGGAGTCGGAATTGGCTTCGGAATCCAAGATTTAACAACTAATTTTGTCAGCGGCTTAACGCTGCTTTTAGACAGACCTGTGAAAGTCGGAGACTTTGTGGAATTAGAAGGATTAATGGGAATCGTCAAAAAAATATCGATTCGATCGACCATCATCCAAACCAATGACGACTCCAGCGTCATAGTTCCCAACAGCAAAATGATTAGCAACAAAATTGTTAACTGGAGTTACGAAAACTCGCTACTCTGTCTGCGAGTTCCCGTAGAAGTAGCCGAGAATAGTAACCCGCTGTTAGTGACAGAAACTTTGTTAAATATTGCTTACGCGGAAGCGGGAGTTTTGTACGAACCGACTCCGAAAGTATTGTTTGTCGAGTTTGGCGATGATAGTTTTAAATTTGAACTTTTAGTTTGGACGGACAGGCCGACTGAAAGAGAAGTAATTAAAAGTTCTTTGAATTTTGCAATTGAATACAATTTCCGCCATCAAAAAATTGAATTTCCGTTCAATGACAGAGAAATTTATTTGCAAAACCCCGAAGTTCTGGTGTCAATGTTTAACAAAAAAGAAACTGCAATTGACATCCCGAACAGTTACTCGGAAAATGAGCAAAAACCGCCACTTTTTGCCGAGAAACTGAAAAAGCCATCGTCGCTTAGCTGTTTGCTACGAGAGGTGGAATACTTTGAAAATCTGACCGATCTTGAATTGCGGCAATTGATTGAAGTTGGATATCGCAAACGGCTGCGATCGCAAGAATATTTGTTTCACGAAAACGACCCCGGAGATGCTTTTTACATGATTCTTTCAGGTTCAGTAGAAGTTTTTGTAGAAGCTATTAACAAACATCTGAATAACCTCGGTTCTGGTCAGTTTTTCGGGGAACTTTCTTTGATGTTGGGCATCCCCAGAACAGCTTCGGTGAGAGCTTTAGAAGAAACTATTTTGTTTGCCATCAATAAAGAAGGTTTCCAGAAAGTTTTAACTGAAAGGCCTGATTTATCTGAACAGATTATTAAAGAAATAGTCAAACACAAAGAAGAACTCAGCGAGAGACAGCAATTATTGCGAGAAATGGAATTGGTAGAGGCAGCAGAAGAGGAGGAAAGTCCAGTAGAATGGGTGAGAAAACGGCTAAAAAATCTATTTAGTGTTTGAAATAATTTCTATGACGCGATTTATTCACGATCTCTTTGCCAAAGAATACCTGGAGGAATTGCTGTCGCCGCTCGGAACGGTTAATATCGGCCGCGATGTGAGTTCCGAAGTTCGAGAAATCGATGTTTATTTCACTCCCAGCACCGCAATTCCCGAATACTCAGAAACCCTGGGATTGTTGGGAAAAATGGCAAACACAACTGCAATTTTTGAACCGTTTCGCAATCCGGCAAACGTCAGCGAAATTTGTAGCTGTCTGGGCAAGTTATTGGACGTGCGAGGTGAATTGGAGCGAAAATTTAGGAGAGAAAATACTCGCTATGATGACGCTCAGTTACCAAAACTGTGGATTTTGATGCCCACAGCATCGAAAGCATTGGTAGATAGCTTTAATGCGATACCAGACACAGAGAATTGGATGCAGGGAATTTATTTTTTGGGTGAATCTTTGCGGACTGCAATTGTGGCGATTCACCAGTTGCCAGAAACTCCAGAAACTCTGTGGTTGAGGATTTTGGGCAAAGGGGGAGTGCAGCAAAGGGCTATTTCCCAATTAAGCGCTTTAGCTGCCGACGATCCGTTGCGGATTATCGCGCTAGAATTGCTGTATCGGTTACAGTCAAATTTGGTAACCGATGCGCCACAAGAATTACAGCCAGAAGAGCGGGAGTTAATTATGGCCATTGCACCACTTTTTCAACAACAAATACAAGCAGCACAGCAACAAGCTAGAGAAGAAGGACTAGAACAGGGACTAGAACAAGGACTAGAACAAGGGCTAGAACGAGGGCTAGAACGGGGACTAGAACGAGGACTAGAACAAGGACTAGAACGAGGCAGACAAGAACAACAGCGCTTAATCTTAGAAAACTTTCTGCGAGTTCGATTTGGAGAATTAAGCCCAAAAATGACGGCTTTTCTATCTCCAATATCCAAGTTGGCGGCGGCGGAATTTACAGTGCTGTTGCTGGCAATATCGATGCTGACAGTCGATGAAGCAGGGCGGGAATCAGCGGTTAAATTGTTGGCTGAAAGTGCGTTGCAAATGCGATCGCCTGAATTGGATGATATTCTGCCTACAGCCGTTACTAATTTATTGGCATTGCCTGTGGCAGAATTGACATTGTTTGTAGAACAACTGCCACAGTTATCGGCGGAGGAATTGAGGGAGAGGTTAGGGAAAACACCTGAATAGAACCTGCGATCGCAGCCATAAAGGCATCTCGCTCTTTATGGCATTTAAATCATTCTCAAATAAAATTCCTAGATTCTGTCGATCGCACTTAGGAATTGGACTGCGGGGATAAAATCAAATGCAGCAGAGCGTCTATCAGTCGATCGCGCTCCATTGGGATAATATCTTTGCCGTGCATCATATGCTGCGTTAACTGGAAATATACCAGCGATCCAATAAAAATCCGCGCCGTTGCCTCCGCATCGGATAATTTTAACTCTGGATGCGATGCCAAATATTCAGTGAGCCGCTCGATCCCCGGTTTACCTAAGTTTCTCACAAAAGTCTGCGCTAGCTGGGGAAAACGCCCCGACTCCGCAATCACTAACCTCACAAAATTGAGATATTCTGGTTCCTGGGTCACCTGATCCAATATAGTTGTGGCAACGAATCGCAGCGCTACGGCGGGTTCTTCATCCAGAACCGTAAAATGGACTTTTTTTCGCGCCAGCCGCTGTACCAAGGCCGCGAATAATCCTTCTTTATCGGCAAAATAGCTGTAAACCGTGGCTTTGGAAACTCCTCCCGTCTTCGCTACCTTGTCCATACTCGTCCCCGCGTAGCCGTGGGTTAAAAATTCTTGCATCGCGCCTTGCAGGATTTGCTCGGTTTTGTCACTTGCTGCGGCGCTGTCTGGTTCGCTGGGTTTTGTCCTGGCCATCGCTTGTTTTTGTAATTCTTGCTTCGGGTGTTGACATCATTATACTGAACGGTTTAGTATTTAAAGATAACTAAACCGTTTAGTTTTATTTTTTCACAAAGAGGTATGTCATGGTACACCGGGCAACAGCGGACGGCTTATCCTCAAATCCATCCCTAGTTAAACAACTCCTAGTTGTGGCAGCAGTAGCAACCCTGGGGGCAGCGGGAACCACAGGCTACACGATCTGGCGATCGCGCATACCCGATCCCAACGCAGTAGCCGCAGCAGCAGCCGTCACAGCATCCCAATTAAAAACAGTTACAGCCTTGGGGCGACTCGAACCCAGAGGAGAAGTAATTAAAGTCTCCGCCTCCGGTGCAGCCGAAGGAAACCGGATCGATCGACTTTTGGTAAAAGAAGGAGACAGGGTGAAAACAGGCCAGGCGATCGCAATTTTGGACAGCCGCGATCGCCTGCAAGCCGCCCTCGACCAAGCTCAAGAACAAGTGCGCGTCGCCGAAGCAAACCTAGCAAAAGTCAAAGCTGGAGCCAAAAACGGCGAAATCCAAGCGCAGAAAGCCACCATTGCCCGCATAATGGCCGATCGCAGCAACGAAATCACAGCGCAACAGGCGATCGTTGCCCGTCTCGAAATCGATCGCAGCACCGAAATGGCAGCGCAACAAGCCACAATTGCGCGGTTGAGGGCCGAACAACAAGGAGAAATTCAAACCCAACAAGCCACAATTGCCCGTCTACAAGCCGAACTCCGCAACGCCATAAGCGAGGATCGGCGCTACTCCCAACTGTATGAACAGGGAGCAATTTCCGCCTCAACTAGCGACAGCAAAAGCCTCGCCGCCGAAACAGCCCAACAGCAAATCAACGAAGGAAAGGCAAAACTGAATCAAATTCAGGAATCCCGCCAACAACAAATTAACGAAGCCCAAGCCAAACTAAATCAAATTCAACAATCCCGCCAACAGCAGATTAACGAAGCGCAAGCCAAACTCAGCCAAGTTGAGCAATCTCGACAACAGCAAATCGACGAAGCCAAAGCAAATCTCGATCGCATCGCCGAAGTGCGTCCCGTTGACATAGCAGCAGCCGCCGCCGAAGTCAGTTTGGCCGCAACAGCCGCCAAACAAGCCAAAGCCAATCTGGATCTAGCTTACATCCGTGCTCCCAGAGACGCCCAAGTCCTGAAAATTCACACGCATCCGGGGGAAAAAGTCGGAAACGAGGGCATTGTCGAACTCGGACAAACTCGCGAGATGCTGGCTGTTGCGGAAATCTACGAAAGCGATGTGGACAAAGTACGCCTCGGACAAACCGCCAAAATTACTAGCGATGCTTTGACCGGCGAATTGCGGGGAACTGTCGAACATATTGGTTTGCAAGTGCAGCGGCAAAACATTGTTAACACCGATCCTTCTGCGAATATTGATAGTCGAATTGTCGAAGTAAAAGTGCGCTTAGATGAAGCTTCCAGCCAGAAAGTAGCGGGATTCACCAATTTGCAAGTCAAAGTGGCGATCGGGGAAATTAAAGATTAAGTAAAAAATGTTACTTTCTCCCCGGTAAAAAACTCTCTACTTCTTCCTCTCTCTTCCTTCGTGTCCTTCGCGTCTTCGCGGTTCAATAATCACATATTCTTTCAGTACGAAGAGAGTAAACCATCAGCCCTATCTCTTCAATCCCAAATCCCAAATCTAAAATCCTATGCTTGGACTCATAAAACCATTACAACAGTTAAGACGCAGAACTTCCCTCGGATGGCTGCAACTGAGTCACGACAAAGGGCGAATGCTGGTTGCAGTAGCAGGAATTGCCTTTGCTGACGTTTTGATGTTCATGCAGTTGGGCTTTCAAAATGCGCTTTACACCAGCAATACGCGGCTGCACCAAAGCTTGGAAACAGACTTAGTTTTGATTCACCCCCAAGCGCGAAATTTGATTAATTTGTCTTCCTTCCCCAGACGTAGATTGTATCAAGCAATGAACGTACCGGGCGTGAAATCAGCAGAGTCGCTTTACGTGAAAATTGCTAACTGGAAAAATCCCGAAACTCGGCGCGAAACGTCGCTGATGGTGGTGGGTTTCAATCCGAATCACCCGGCGTTTGCGCTTCCAGAAGTTAACCAAAATTTGAGCGCGATTAAATTGCCGGATACCGTGTTGTTCGATCGAGCTTCTAGGGGAGATTACCAAAAAACGATCGCACAAATCGATCGAGGCCAAGCCGTTAAAGCTGAGGTAGAGCGACGCAGGATTAACGTCAGCGGTTTATTCACAGTTGGAGCATCTTTTGCCGCCGACGGTATTTTGATGACTAGCGATCAAAATTACCTGCGCCTGTTTGCGAGACAAAACGCCGCGAGTGTTAATGCCGGATTAATTCAACTGCAACCGGGTGCTGACCCCGTGGAAGTTCAACAAGTTTTAAAAGCATATTTACCGCCGGATGTCAAGGTACTAACCAAACAAGAATTTATCGATTTTGAGAAAAACTATTGGGCTAAGAATACTGCGATCGGCTTTGTGTTTAATTTAGGCGTCGCGATGGGTTTTGTAGTTGGGGTGATTATTGTTTATCAAGTTCTCTCAACCGATGTCAGCGACCACATGGGAGAATACGCTACTTTCAAAGCGATGGGCTACCGCAATGTTTATTTACTCGGCATCGTTTTTGAAGAAGCTCTAATTCTTTCCCTCCTCGGTTTTTTGCCGGGAGTAGGAGTCTCTTTCGGACTTTACTCTTTAACTCGCACAGCTACAAATTTACCCCTTTATATGACGCTGCTTAGAGCATTTATAGTATTACTTTTGAACGTAATTATGTGCACTATTTCGGGAGCAATTGCCACTCGCAAACTGCAATCAGCCGATCCAGCAGATATGTTTTAAGGGAAAATGAATAAGATAATACTAATTCTCAAAAGTCATACAACAGTAGCTGTAGGGTGCGTCGCCACCCTTAAATCCTAAAAAATAGCGACAATCTCAAAGCGACGCACCTTACCTGATAGTATAAGATTCGGCGGTTGAAACCGCTCCTTGTCAAACGAAGTCCGCCTCCGCAGACTAAAGAATAAAGGGGTATTCAAGCCAGATTTTGTATAAACTCCTGACTACACACATATTTTTTGTAATCCTTCTCTTGTTTTTCCTCTGCATTTTCCGCGAATAAAGCTGTTTATCCTTTAATCTAAAACCTCAAACCAATAAGTTATGAATTCTACTACTCTCTACCCAACAACCAACGCATTACAGATTCCTGCGCCTATAATTTCCGCGCACCAACTCGACCACTACTTCGGTCAAGGTCAACTGCGAAAACAGGTACTTTTCAACATTAATCTCGAAATTAAAGCAGGTGAAATCGTGCTGATGACTGGGCCTTCGGGTTCGGGAAAAACTACGCTTTTAACTTTGATTGGCGGATTGAGGTCCGGTCAATCGGGAAGTCTCAAAATTCTCGGCAAAGAAATGTGCAAAGCGAGTGCAGACGAATTGGTAAAGGCGCGGCGCAAAATTGGCTATATTTTTCAGGCGCACAACTTGCACCGGAGTTTGACGGCGCTGCAAAACGTGCAGATGGGTTTGGAAGTTCACGGGAATTTGTCGCGTTCTCAAATGCGCGATCGCTCTGCAAAAATGCTAGAGTTAGTAGGACTGGAACAGCGGATTAACTATTATCCAGATGATTTGTCAGGGGGACAGAAACAAAGAGTTGCGATCGCCCGCGCTTTGGTCAGTCAACCGCAAATTGTTTTAGCGGACGAACCAACAGCCGCCCTGGACAGCAAATCCGGTCGCGAAGTGGTGAATTTGATGCAGAAACTTGCTAAAGAGCAGGGTTGTACTATTTTGTTAGTAACCCACGATAACCGAATTTTGGATATTGCCGATCGCATCGTTCACATGGAAGATGGAAAATTAGCCTAATTTTTAAATTTCCGAAGAATAGACATCACCCATAACTACCCCATTTTCAATTTTGGATGTCAAAATTTAATCCAAAATTGCCAAAGCCCAATCTAAACTCGTCCTGGGACTGTTGACTAATTGCTAACAACTAATCCTTGCCGATAAATCCCCAAATTTTGCAGGTACATTGCTTCGAGTTTGGGCATCGAGGATTCCACAGAACCGCCATAACGGCGAAAAGAAGGCCAGATGTAAGCGAGTTTTCTGACTGCAGCCTCCAATCGACCCGCTTCTATATCTTCTAATGCACCTTTTTCTCGGATTAACTCTATAGCCATCAAATCCTGATTTTCTGGGCTGAAATCGCGGACGCCAAATTTTTTGGCAAATCTGTCCCAAGTGGTGCTGAGAAACTGATATCGCCCCGCTGCGTCGGAACAGAGTTTTTTGCCGTAGCGACGGCCGCACCTCATTTCCCTGGGATGATCTTGAAAGCTGACAAATTTCGTGCCGGTGTACTGGATGCGGTAGCCGTCGGGGCTAGCGGTTCCTTCGGCGGCGGCTATGGTGTCGAGAAAGGCTTTGACTCGAAGTTCGGGCGCGATGCTATCGAGTCTGCTATCCTGTCTCGGATCTGGTGAATTCAGGGTTGCAGTTTCGGGCGATCGATCGCGATCGATGTTATCCTCTCCTTTGTCTGGTGAATTGAGGGCCGCAACTTGCGGCAGGCGTTTCGGGGTGGGCGAGCTTTCTGCCGAGACCGATTGCCCCCACAGTCTCGGCGTCATTCGACCTAAGAAAAAGCACAAACAGATTAATAAAGTGCAGGAAAGTTTAAAACGGAGGCGTTTGGACAGTTGCCTGCGCTGCCGCACCGGCCACCCGTGCAGAGGGAGGGCTGCGGGCAAGATTCCTGTTTGCTGGCCGAAGGCGAACAGCGATTTCAGCGCTAGCAAGGTTTGCTTGTAGAAACGGGGTGCAAGTTTGCTCGCCCTCATTGCTGCAGCGAAAGTCTCGACATCAGTCAGAGTGACTTCTGCCAGCGGTTTTTCTACAAACAACCGAAAACGGTTGGCCGCCTGCCTGCTAAAGCGCTTGCTGCGGGGGGATTTGCGCTCCACCCAGAGGCGAATTAGCTCCATGTCTGAAATGGGTTGCAGATGGCTTCCCAGATGTTCTGGCGCGTACAAGAGTACCTCCTGATATCACTTATAGTTGAAGGTTCCCAGTTAGAACGGATGAGTGAAACAGGGATCAAGGGAAACTGGCTTCAACCATACTAAGTGATACTACTAAGCGCTCACGGGGTCAAGCTCAAGGGCCGATTGTTCGAGCAGTTGAGTGTAAAGTTGACTAAGTTTGGAGGCGATACCGTCCCAACTGAAATAGGTTTCGACGCGCTTGCGGGCTGTGTGTCCGAGTTGCTGGCGCCATACTGAGTCAGCTAACAAGCGATCGATCGCATCAGCAAAAACTGCTTCATTTTTCGGCGCCGCGAGCAAACCTGTTTCTTGCGGCACTACAGTATATTTGAGCCCTCCCACGTCGGAGGCAACTACGGGTGTGCCACTGGCCATCGCTTCAATGGCGACTAAACCGAAGGGTTCGTAGTGGCTGGGAACGACGCAGACATCGGCGGCGGCGTAGTAAGCGGGGAGAATGTCGCTGCTCAAGGCGCCAGGAAAACTGGTAATCTCGCTCAGCCCGAGTTCTTCAACGATGCTGCCGATACGATCGCGCTCTTTGCCGTCGCTTTCCCCCGCACGCCATCCGCCGCCAATTATGAGTTTTAAATCGGCTTTGGGCACCGCCGACAGACTGACTGCGCGGACTAAGGTTTCGATGCCCTTGCGGGGGTCGAAACGGCCGACGTACAACACGACTTTGGTTTCGGGGGCTATGCCCAAGTAGCGACGGGCGGTCGATCGGGCGATCGAGCCGAACCGTTCAATTTCGGTACCGCAGGCAATGATGTCAATATTTCCTTTTGAGGAAACCAGAGACCTCATGTGTTCTTTTTCTTGAGGGCTGGTAGCCACGACGCGATCGGCTGTTTCCAAAAGTGTTTTTTCGACTTGCAGCCTGGTTTTGGCAATCATCGGAATTGTCGAAACCGACTTGTATTTAACTGCTGCCAAAGAATGGTAAGTGTGAACTTGCTGCAGAGGTTGCGATTTTTTCAACTCCATTCCCACCCAAGAAGACAGCCAGTAATTTGTGTGAACTAAGGGATATTGAAAGCCTGACTCTAACTGAAACTTTTGAAATTCTTGAACAAAGATTGGTAAATATCCGTAGAGTTCGTCGCGGGGAATAAATTCTTGCGGCCCTGCTACTAGCCGAATTGTCCGGCAATTCGGACTGTGCTGTACAATTCTTGCTTGTTGGCGATCGGATGAGCGGGTGAACATATCAACTTGCCACCCCTGTTGAGCCAGAGCTTCCCCTACTTGACGCACGTAAACATTTTGCCCGCCCGCTTCTTCTTTGCCAATTTCCACAGCGGGATCACCGTGTACGGATATGAGAGCGATGCGTTTTTTAGTTAATGAAATCATGATTCTTTACCAAAAATTAAAAATATTTCAGGAGAAGATTGAAAGTACAATTTTGGCTGCTGCGCCGGGACAGTCATCTTCTAGCTAATTTGTATTAAAGTGAAAACGCGGGATCGAGAAATCATCCTTCAGGGATAAGTTACAGGGAAAAATTGACAGACGACTTCCTTCTGCTGACAGAGACGTGCAGCAGATAAAACTATAGATAATTTAAATAGAAATGAACGAGGGTGAAGGGAATTTTCCGTATTCTTGCCTTTGTCAAACTCGCAGATTCAGCCATATCTAACTAGAGCCTGCTTTCAGCTTGCTGCTAGAGATGCGAGGTCAGCAGAAGGTAGAATTCTACCCCTCTGAATAAATAAGTAGGGCTTTCGAGAAAGCAGAAGTCGGTCGTCCCTAAGACCGAATGTTACAGGGGAAGCGAAAAAAAAAGCAAAGTTATTGCATTCAAAATTTTTCTTTCGTTCCGCCTTGCACCTTCTGCCTTTTTCCCTCTTCCTTCTTGCTTCTTCTGTCAAACCAGAAGTGCGAGTTTAACCTCAAATTTCCCGTTTGTCTAATGTTAAGAGTTCTTCCGAGGTTTGCGTGCGGAGGGTTCCCCGTTTTCGCTGTTGAGGATATTGTTTCGCGAACCGGGCATTCTGGAGCCGTATCGGTTAGTCCAAACTTGGGTAAACTCGGCACCTAAGAAGAGAATTTGAGCGGAATAATTAATCCAAAGCAGGATAATCACGAACGAGCCCGCAGCACCGTAGGTAGAGGCGATACCGCTACCTCCGAGGTAAACTCCTATTATGGATTTGCCGATCGTAAACAGCACTGAGGTGATGGCGGCGCCGATCCAAACATCATTCCAGGCAAGATGGACATCGGGCAAGAGTTTGTAAATTAAGGCAAAAAGCAGCGTAACTACGCCAAAGGAGAGAGCAAAGTCCACAATCTGCCAAATGCCGACTGGTAATTGCAGCAAGCCGTTCAACCAATAGCTGACGGCGGCTAAAATGGCACTAATTACTAAAGATACTAGCAGTAGAAAGCCTATGCCTAAAATCATCGCAAAAGACAATACGCGGTCTTGCAGGAATCCCCAGATGCCCCGACCCGGAGGCGGTGAAACATTCCAAATAGTATTGAGGGCTTCTTTGAGATTAGTAAACACGTTGGAAGCGCCCCACAAAAGTGTAGCGATGCCGACTATAGTAGCAATCATTCCCGACTTGGGTTCGGAGGCTTTGAGGATGAGTTCTTGGACGGTTTGGGCGCCATCTTTGCCGATTAAACTTTGCAGTTGGGCGACGATTTGACCTTCGGCTGCCTCTGCACCAAAGACTAAACCGACGATCGCAATTACGATAATTAGAAGCGGGGCGAGGGAGAAGACTGTGTAATAGGCTAGGGCGGCGGCTAAGGTTGGCGCTTTATCTTCTTGCCATTCAGTAAAAGTTTGTTTGAGCAGCGATATGACTGTTTTTAAGTTCACGGCATTTGGTTTCCTTATACTTATCGTCCATCAAGGGATTTTAACAGATTAGGAGTTTTTTAGCGTCGGCCACAAGATAGATTTATCGATTACCAAATTCGGAAAATTACTTTTATGTCAAATTCCAACAGAACTGTTAACAGCACCGATCTAAAATTGTCTAAAAAAGCAATTTATTGGGCCAAATTGAGCGCATTAGTAGCGGTGGTCAATTTCTTGCTGGTGCTTTTCCATTTCAGTTACCTTCAGTTGCGCCCTGTTTATCAGAGCTTTTTTCCGGGTTTAGTTAAAATTTATGACCCGATTAAAGGCCTTGATTCGAGTTTGCCAAATCCCGAATATTTGAAAAGCGCTGACCAGTTTTGGCGAATTGATACGTTTTTTATCGGTTTTTTTGGGGCGGAATTTTTGATGAAAAGTCTGTTCCACACCCGCCGTAAACCGGGGGTAACTTGGTTGGATTTTCTGCTGAGGCGCTGGTACGAGGTGTTTCTGGTGATCCCGATTTGGCAGGGGTGCCGCATTCTGCCGGTATTGGTGCGGCTGCACAAGTCGGGTTTGGTGAATCTCGATCGCGTAGTTGCTCAAGTTACCTACGAACCGGTGGCTTATTTAGCCCATACGATGTCGGAATACATGATGGTGCGGTTTATCAATCAAGCTAAAAGTTCGATCAAACAGGGCGACGCGGCGCAGATGTTGCTGGCGCAGCAGCCGTACCTTCACGTCAATCAGGAAAATACGATCGAACAAATTACCAAGCGGATTTTGGATCTGACAATTTACAAAGTTTTGCCGCAGGTGCAACCGGATTTGGAAGAATTGCTGCACCACAATTTGGAAACAACCATCAAACAGTCGGATTTTTATCAAATCCTGCAAACTTTCTCTCCGATTAATATTTTGCCTACTGAGATGACGGAACAGCTAGCGAATTATTTGGCTCAAACTGCTGTTGATGTGGTATCTACTACTTATGAAGACGATAAAGGTAGAAAAATTCTGGATAATTTCAGCCAAGAATTTAATCAAAGTTTGCGGCGGGAATTGCAAGATGAGAAAACTCTCGGAGAATTGCAGTCGCTGCTGTCGGATTTGTTAGAAGAAGTGAAGTTGAATTACATTCAAGGCGGGTTGAAGTCCGATCCGGTGCAGACTTTTACGGAAATTAACTCGCTCCGGGGAGTAAGGGAGAGTTGATACAGCAATGAGTTCCGGTTTTGTGAATTAGATTCTTTCTTTTAACTCACATCTTGCATCATTGTCAAGAACAGGCAAGATGCCTGTTCCACAATAAAATTCATCTTTTGTGGAACAGGCATCTTGCCTGTTCCTAAACAAGTAATTGAGGATGGTACAATATCTCAGTTAAAACGAACCGCGAAGACGCGAAGGGCGCGAAGGAAGAGAAGAGAAAGAGTTTACAAGTTCTACGGGTAAGGTGAGCCTCGGCGCACCTACGAATAAGGGTAGTGGGGATATCCGAAATGTGGGGGGATAAACCTATCTGAATCCCAAGCTAAAATAAAAGAATTAACCTAAAACATCTATCATATTAGATATCTATCTTGAACAACCTTACTTGCCTGGAAATAGAAGTCGCTCAAACAACGCTGAGATTAGCAATGTTGGTGGGCTTAACACTTTTAATCGCCTTTTTTGTGGCGTCAGAACTAGCATTAGTATCAGCCGATCGCCATCAAATCCGCCAACTTGCTCACTCGGACGATCGCCCAACCGCTAAAACCGCCGAACTCGTCCACCAAGCTCAAAAGAACATACCGCATTACCTGTCTGTGACTCAAACTGGCACAACAGCAGGGAGTTTGCTGTTGGGTTGGTTGGGTGAGGGAGCGACTGTACACTGGATCGAACCGTGGATCGACAAATTGCCGATCGGTCATTTGTCGGCCGTGCTGACTGCTCATTCGATCGCAGTTCCCGCAGCTTTTATCTTAGTAACTTACGTAGAAATAGTCTTAGGAGAACTAATCCCCAAAGTATTAGCAACCCACGCCCCAGAACGCACCGCTTTGCTGTTGATGCCAGCCCTCGAAATCTGCTCAAAATTACTGTGGCCGCTGCTAGCAATTCTCAACGGTACCGTGCGGCTGCTGACTGGTTGGATTACCAGTAAAGAGTCTCAACCGCTGGTGTCCCCTGCCGAGGCAACTCTCGTCCAAAAAGATGCTCATTCCGCACTAATTTCTGGCGTATGGGAAGTGACAGCAGTTAACGAAAAACTCGGGTTAAACCTGCCGACTAACCAAGCTTACCAAACAATCGCCGGATTCGCGATCCACAATTTAGGTAAAATGCCCAATCAAGGCGATCGGCTATTGTGGGGCGAGTTGGAAATAGAAGCAGCAAATGTAGTAGAAGGCAGTTTACAAACAGTGCTAGTGCGTCAGGTAACTCGCCCTTTGTTTGAGACTCAGCAGCCAGAATTCGCAGTGAGTAGATAGCAAATCGGGGTTCAAATTTGATTGTAGATCCAACCGCGATCATGGCATTGCAATGCGCCACTACAAACCTTTCCTGCAGATAAATGACTGCTGCGGTGCAAAGAGCGATCGCGTAATGTCGCAGCTTGTCCATCTTCAGGGCGAAAGATTGCCAGCCACTCCCCGTCAGGCGATCGGGCTAAAACAGTGTTAGGTTGTAATTAGTCGCTCAGTGCGACAATGTACCAAAAATCTGCAAATTGCATAAAGCACAGTTTATGAGGTGGATATGCTGAAAACACTTTGGGCTACTGTTCGACAAGGGAAAATTGAACTGCTGGAGTTATCAGAGTTACCCGAAGGGGCAAAAGTATGAGTAACACTCTTACCTGATGAAGAAGCTGAGTTTTGGCTTCAAGCGAGTCAAACATCACTAGATACAGTTTGGGATAATACTGAAGATTCAGATATTGGCTTAATTTGACCTTTGCCAGATATATTCATAGCGCCTATGGACGCTTTTTAGTATTTCCTGGGAAACTTCTGTATCTTTGATACAGGTTATGATAGCGGAATCTTTACAATCCATATCGCCAAGAACATAAATTCTCAGATGTTTTGGAATAGCATTGTAAGCTTCTCGCAAGCTACTTTTATTTTCTTTTGTTGGGAATGTTAGGAATTTAGCAAAGGCTTGAACACAAGTATCTGCAACTGTTTGCTTTCCCTGAAGCTGAGCGATGGTATCTTCTACTTCTTTTACAAACTCATCAATCTCTATATAAAACTCTAAAGTCGAATTTCCGTAGTAGAGATGGTGACAGCTTATCCTCGCACCCTGGGGAACTTCGGTAACAACCCATCCCTCAGCAACTTTGGTTTTGAATTCCTCAAAGTTAACCAATTCCCAACAATCGATCATACCGTCCTCAAAAACTCCGATAGTTTCGGCGTAGTAGTCCCCGTTGTGTATAAATGCCGACAACCCTTTGCCTCTAATTATTTCTCCATTTTCACCGTTTCTATATAATTGAAGCATTTCTTTTGCCCTTAACAATCAAGCGTATTCCAGTAGGGAAACGGCACTGCCGTCTCCTCTTACGGACACGGCGCCGTGCCCAAGGGGTGTCAACTTAAGGTAAAACCCATAGTCCGGCAAGGGTTGAAACCCCTGCCTCAAAGCGAAAGTCCTCTCAAAGAGGACTAATGAGTTAAGAATTCTTCTTCTCAGTCCTCTTTCAGAGGACTTTCGCTATTAGACAGGGAATTCATTCCCTGGCGGACTGCCGGGTGAGCGGGAGAACTGGCGGACTAAAAGCTTAAGTTGACACTAATGGGCAGTGCCGTTTCCCTACAGATATCGCCTACTCCGCCTTCGTTTACCCCACAGCCACCTTAACGGCACCCCCAACAAACTGCTCGTAATCCGCCAACAACCACGGAGGCAAACAAGTATTCGCATCCTGAACCCGCAACTGTCCAGGGCGACAATACAGCATCGCTGCCAACAAATTATTTACAGCTTTAGGCGCTCCAAACCCTTTACTTAACTCAACAACCAACGAGTTAAAAAACTCGCGATCGCTCTCATGCAGCGGCTCGTTAATAAACCCGCTGCCCAGCATTGCTTTGTAACCCTTACCAAAATCGCTCCGGTACAAAACTTCTACTTGTTCGCCGGAAACGCTCAGCCACAAATCGGCAATTTGCTTGCGAATATGCCGCAAATCTGCTATTACAAATTCAGCCGTCGGGTCGATTTCATAGAAATTGACGGCAGCAGTTAATTGATTGAGAAACTGTGGCAGATAATCTTGTTTGACAAGTGGTTGTTGTGTTGTCGTAAATGCGCTTTCAAACACCTTTTCGTAATCTTCAACCAACCACTGCGGCAAGCGGGTGCGAGCATCGGGAACCCGCATTTTACCTGGTACAAAATACAGCATCGCCCCCAGCAGAGCATTGATAGCTTGAGGCTGCACCAACCCTTTGCTAATTTCAGTCAATTTCTGCAAAAACTGCTGTTCGGCTTCAGTCATTGATTCTGCTTGCAAGCCACATCCGAGTATTGCTTGATATCCCTTGCGAACGTCTCCTCGGTAAAAACTTTCGAGTTTCTCTGAAGGAAGAGTCAGCCAAAAATCAGCCATTTGTTTTCTGATTTGGCGGAGTTCCAAAACTACCGATTCGTCAGACGGATCGATGCGGTAAAGATTGACGCATCCTAACAGTTGATTCGCAAATTGTGGCGATTGAATGTATTGAGCTAGCAAGTCAGAAGTTGAATCAGACTTGACGGCGGCTTCAGCCTCAAAAACTTGTTCGTAATCCTCAATTAACCAGTGCGGCAAACGGTTGCGAGCGTCGGGGATTCGCATGGTTTCCGGCGGGAAATACAGCATCGCGGCAAGCAAGGCGTTGACAGCTTTGGGATGCACTAATCCTTTGCTAATCTGGGTTAATTGCTGCAAAAATATTTGTTCGCTTTCGATCATCGGTTGACGTTGGAAATCGCTCTTGAGCAGGATTTTATAGCTGTTACCTGAAGCGCTTTGGTAGGCGGTTTCGAGGTTTTCGGCGGGAACGTTCAGCCAAAAATCAGCGATTTGTTTGCGGATTTGACGCAGTTCGGATATTGCTGAGATGTTTGATGAGTTTCTCTGATAAAGGTTGACGGTGTTCGAGAGAATCTCGTCAAAATCTGGCTGCTTGGGAATGCTATCCTGTAAGTTGCGCGATGCTTCCAGGTGGCTGCTTTGCCAGTTGCCAAAGAGTTCTTGGAATAATTTGCCGATCGCCCCAGAGTATGCAACACTATCAAAACAAGCCGGATTAGCTTGCATTTTCTGCTGAATTTCCTGCCGTTTTTGCTGCCGCAACTGCGGGTTAGTGCCGAGGGTAACGGCTAGCTGAATGTAAGATGCTTCGCTATTGGCAATTAAATCAGGCATAGAGAGCGATCGTACCACCGCAGCCCCCATTCTCGATCGCAAAGTATCGCCATCCCTAACCACAGTTGGAAGTCCCACCTCTAACGGATCTACAAGCGAAGTAGTCCCCGCATAGGGATAGGAATCCAAATAAACATCTCCCAACTTCAAAACTTCTTTAACATCCGCACGGTTAGGAAAACTCTTCAACACCCGCAAACGATTACTCTCAATCCCATACTTAGCAAAAACGGCTTTCATATTATTCACAAAAGCCCCCCCAGGATAATGATTAGTCCAGCTAGGGCCGAAGGGCATTAAAAACAGCACCGAATTAGGAACAGCCGCCATAATTTTTGCCCATGTTTCCCTTAACTCCGGCACTAGCTTATACAAATTCGCACTCGAAATAAAGACCACCGATTCCTCGGAAATGCCGATACTATTTCTGGTGAAATTAACGTTAGGAGTGTAAGGTTCGAGGGTATAGCTAAAACAGCAGCCAGGCCCGTCAATAGTTGCTAATTCCTCGCGATAATGCTCCTTTCCTTCAGGTGCAGGTTCCATCAACTTACCAGCAATGTAATAGTCAATGTGTCGCATTCCTGTGGTAATGGGAGAATTAAAACAGGTAGTTTGTACCCGCGCTAATCGATGCAGCGCCAGTAAACTAATCGGATGAGTAACCGCAGTAATATTCGTAGCAATCAGCAGAATATCTAAGTCATCAGCCCGGATTGTCTGAACTTGACTGGGCAAGTCATTAGACAGTTTCACCAGTCTGTCAGCGCGAGTCTGACAATACTGTTCTAGTTTATTCCCGTCTAGATTGAGAGCATATAAAATAATTTCAAATTGCTCTCGATTCAGATATTCAAAAGCTGGCAAGGTAGCGAAAGTTTCCGTCATAGCCCCGAAATGTTTAGTCAGGACACCGAGGCGAATTTTCGGCCTGTTCGCAGGTCTAGCCGGAAAAATGCAATCAATCGCAGCGCCACGATTTTTCATGGCATATTCAATAATATCTGCCCGCTTTGTGTATATATCTTTGAGATTTTCACTGTTGAAGTACAGAGGAATAAAGTTAGCGCTTTTAGTGAAAAACGAGGCGATTTCCTGCCACACTTGTGAGTTTTGGTTCTTGAAGATATTGCTATGCAAATAACTGACCCATCCCTGCACATACCGGCAATAATTGTCAGCTTCTCCTATTTGTTGAAAGAGAGTAGGGGCCGCAAACATAAATTTGAGGTAGTCGTTGACAAACCAGTTAGGTATAGCTGCATTTTCATAGTTCAGCAGTAACTGATCTGCACGACGATAGAGGGCGGCTGCTAGTAGGTAGTTAATATCTTTCGGAGTTTTAATTCCCTGGGAGAGATGTGCTGTTAGTCGATCGATAACAGTCTTTTCGGCATCTGTCAGCGCTTCATCTTTGATATTGCTGTTTAGCAGTAGCTGATGCGCCTTACCTGCATCACCGCCATAGGCATTTGCCAGTTGTTCTGCGGGCAGATTCAGCCAATAATTGGCAAGTTGCTGCCGGGATTGGCGGAGGTTAGCGAGGTTTACTTCATTAGCTTGGTCTTTTTGATACTCTCCCACATATTGGGACAGCAAAGTTAAAAATTGTTCTGGTTTGTTAAATTCAACTAATTCATTAGCTATTAAATTGCCGTGTTGCTGCAAAATCTGCTGTGACCAACGCACTTCTTCTGGTTTGTAAAGTTGAGAGTGGAGGTGAATAATTGTAGCTCTCATTAAGTCTAATTTTGGGCGATCGCCAGCCATTTTTTGGGTTCTGCTAGATCCGTCGCCGTGCTGCCTGTAATAGAGATAAGGCTTAGGTAATCGATCGCCTAACCAGCCTTTTTCATAGGCAGAAATCCAAAACTCCCAATCTTCGCATCCCAGCTTCATCACTTTTTTCAAGCCACCTACTTGCTCGTAAATCTCCCTTCTAAAGAGCGAAGTAGCAGGGGCTTGATTTTCTCTCAAAAACCGATTGGCATCAAAGTCACCGTGAACAACTAAATCGCAGTTTGCTCCGAAGTGCTGCACATCTGTATAGACAAAACCAACCTTGGGTTTTGCTAATAAAATTTCCAGGCACTCCTCTAGAAATTTGGGATGAAGTTTATCATCAGCATCTAGGAATAAAATAAACTTTCCTGACGACTGCTGAACGCCAACATTTCTCGAATCAGCGGGCCCCGTGTTGGGTTTATCTATGAGGCGAAGCGATTTTTGAGGATACAGTTTAATTAAATATTTTCCCAAGTTGCTGGTATCATCAGTGCTGCCATCATTGACAATTATGCACTCCCAGTTTGGATAAGTTTGACTGACAACACTTTCAACAGCTTCTCTGAGTAAATTTGCGTGATTGTAGCAGGGGATAATTACAGATATTAGAGGAGATTTTACTCCATTTAAATTGCTATTTACCGCAGTATCGGCCAAACTTACTGTACTTGTTATCGCTAAATTTGCCTCTAATCCTTGAGTGGAAATTTGATCCCCAAAAAGCTCAGCAGCAGAAATTTCTTCCCGCTTGTAAGCCTCTCGATTATTGATAATAATTTGGGCAAATATCTTCTTGTAGTTTCTCAAAACCTCTTGATAGAGTCCTGTGTTGTTTTTTCTATATTTAAATAAAGGTTTAGGAATTCGATATCCAAAGTAACCTCTGACACCCGCAGCAATCCAAAAATCCCAGTCTTCACAACCCTTAACATTAGTGCGATAGCCGCCAATGTTTTCCCATACTGTCTTTCTGTACAGCGCACAGTAAGAAATATGATTAGCGTAGATTAGTTTAGAAAAATCATAATTTCCAGCATAAATGAGTTGAGTGGATTCACCAAAGTCTTGTCTATCGCTGTAAGCAATAGCCACTGAAGTATTAGTTTCTAATAAATTCAGGCATTCTTCTAGCATGGTTCGATCAATCAGGTCATCAGCATCGAGAGGTAGTATGTATTCCCCCTTCGCTTCTGAAATTCCTCGATTTCGAGGAATAGCAGGTTGTCCAGAATTAGCTTGAGCGATCAGTTTTATTTGATATTGAGGATGAATCCGAATAAATTCTTCAGCTACTTCTTGAGTATTATCGGTACTACCATCATTGACGATAATTACTTCAAAATTTTGGTAAGTTTGTTTGACAACACTTTCAAGCGCTTCATACAAATATCTCCCTTGGTTGTAGCAAGGGATAATTACAGAAATTTTCGGCACAGACTTTCCCTCTAACTTTTCGCTCTCTAATTCAAAGTAGTCAGAACCCACATGAACTGAAGGGTTTTGACAATTCTGATATTTTTTCCAATTCAGCCTATACCCACTCTGGAAAAATCTAAAAAGGCTATCTACATCTGTTTTTTTTGTAGTCCAAAACGCATTTTTATGAGTTTTTTGGACTCTATTAATAGTCAGAGTTAGACACTTACTCTGTTCAAAGCAAGCAAGATATTTGCGCTTTTGAGATAATTTGGTTCGATTGCAGTAGTCTGCTACATTGCTTTCTAGGTAGTTCGGATTAACTGGTTGATTAGATAACTGCAAAAACTCTGAAATATCGCTTTTGCGGTAAATAGAACCGCTGACTTCCCAGGGATAAGCCCAATCACTGATACCAGCTTCGTAAGACTGATGAGGCAATTCTACCCGCGTCCAATCCCACATTAAAAAATTTTTTTGGTTAATCAGTTCAGGGTAGGGCTGAATATTCCTGCCAAGTCTTAGCGAAAAGCCAAAGAGTTCGGGCTTTTCGCTAAGAGCTTTAATACAAATTTTAAGCTCAAAAAATGATTTATAAAAAACATCATCACAGCCCCACCAAACGTATGGCTTTACATACTTAAAAATGTCTTTTAAGTCACTCAAAAAATTTGTCTCTTCTATCCAGTTGACTTTTGGGTATTTTTTGATTAACTCCCAATACGATATTCCTCCTGTCTCTTTGTACAAAACATAGATGCTACGTTCTTCTAAATCTGAGTAATAAAGCAGGCTTTCTAGGTAAGCTTGCAGTTGGAGGGGCCGATGTTTGGAAAAAACTATAACTGACAGCATCTTCGGGTATCCTTTGTTAATTTATTTATGGCTCGGCCATTTGATCTAAGCATCAATTGAAGGAAATTATTCTCTATTTATAAATCGAATAATTTGACTAACTAGGCTGGTGTATTCTCAGAATATCATTTTCTAAATCAACTTGATAATCCGGTCTGCTTTTGGCGACAAACTCTTTTAGTTGACTCACAGTTGGATAATCATTCATTCCTGTAAATTCACGGGCATCATCTATGAGGATGACATGATTTTTAATGGAATGTGATAAAATAGCTTCTAACTCCTGCATGATAGGCGTTTCTAAATCTCCTTTTGCCGTGATTCCGGCTGAGTAATGCCCGTCCAGCCAAAAAAGGCAGGGTTCATTAAGATAAGTCAAAGTTTTCGGTAATACTTGAGCGCTATCTCCCTGTAAAATATGGATATGGGATCGGCTGCTAAATCTTTCTTTGGCTTCTAAGTAAAGCGGAACGCTGAGTTCAATAGAAAATATCTGTCTGAAAACATCCCTCATGCTGAAAACCATGTCTCCCAAGTAGGTTCCTGTTTCTACCAAAGTAGTTAGTGAAAATCTCTGAGCATAATCTTTCACGACTTGCTGTTTAATTGCTGGGGGAGGCGGTACGGGCTTGCCAGATGCGATCCAATATTGGACTTCAAGCTCGCTTTTACTTTGAATTTTTTTAAGATGAACGACATAAACACACATCTCGCCCACTCTCAAAGATTTTACAACATCAGCTCCTGAAGGGTGAGGGGCTAAGTAAACTTCATCCAATATTTGGTATCCTGGAAAATAGGAAAGAAATTGCTGTTTTGAAAAGATGCGGTGAGCGTTAAATGCAATACAACTGGTTCCCAATGGAACACTGACAATTAACTCACCTCCCGGCTTAAGAATTCGGTCTATTTCTGCACAAGCACGTCGGGTTCCATTGGGCATGATTGGGTCTCCATACCTGCCAAGACCGATGTGTTCGACAACGCATAGGGAAGTTACAAAACTTTGAGAGGCATCTTCAAAAGGCAGATCTAGAATGCTTCCAGCAACTAATTTTAATCCAGGTAAGTTGATTTCTGGGGGTCTGATATCGACAAAAGTTGTCGGGACAAATTGAGAGATGATACTGGCATAAAGTACCGTTGAACCAATGTCTACGACCGCCGAAGGTTTTTGTTCAAAAATTTTTCTGCTGGCCCAAGTATCTTGGTATAAATAATATTTGTCTATTGGGGTATTCGGCAGGTCATCGCCCAGGCAAGGATAAAATATGGTATTAGGGAATTCTTTTGATTCTTCGGATTCGTTAAAGCGGGTAAAATAATCAATAAAGTCTTGTTTATACTTTTGAATTTGGGGAGCATTGATATTTACAGATCGGGAACTAGCAAAAGCATCAAACATTTTTTCTAGATCTGAAATCATAAAACCTTCCTGAATTTAGAGTTTGCTTGGTAATCGTTTCCTAGGTTCTTTAAGCTTGCAAGGGCTGAACACCCCTTTTGGTTGTTCCCAGAATAGTCCCTACTATTTTATACAACGTTTTTGCACGCACACAGGATTATTTTACATAGAAAACGCTGAGGATTGAGACATCCGATCGCAAGCGAGCAGCTTTAACATCACTCTCTCTCGTTCCATTGACAAATTTAACGCTCTACTCTATCTCAGCCATAGGCATATTCGGAGAGCGCGGATTTGGATATATTTGCAACCCTCTGGGCTCGACAATCAAATCGAGCGTCTCCATCACAATAGCACCGAGTAAAGCATACTTTTTCCCAGGTGAGACGATTGCTTCAAACCAACCTTTCCTACCGCACACTTCGACTTCAACCCCACCAACAATATCTCTTTGGGCCGTCTCCTCGTTAGCATACTTAACTATCTGCTTCCTAATCTTAGGGAAGTTAAACTGTGCAGCAGTTGATTCTGGCAAAACTAGCATCGTCGCTCCTGTATCTACTTTTGCCTCCTGATCCACTATCTCGCTGTCAGTCAAAAAATTTCTAATTTTTAAGGTAGTGTAGGTAATTCCCATCGCTGCTCACTTCTTGGTTTCTACTAGATTAACTGAAAATCGCCCGCCGATCGCCGAAAACCTTGTGGGCTGGGGGGCGCCAACTCTTGACAAAAATCATTTAATATTGTAAGTGATGGCTTACTCGCGGGCAGATGAGAAGTTCCGTTCCCACGACCTCACCTGAGACCGTCGCAGCATGGCCGGGATTCCTCACCCCACAAAAACAAGTTACAATTACGTTAAGATTGATGAACATAAATAAAAATTCCCAAATCACAGGGACTAAAAATTAGGAGGATCGACCTCGGTGAATAAACGGTGGAGAAACGCTGGCCTGTACGCACTGCTGGCTATTGTAGTCATTGCCTTAGCAACGGCTTTTTTTGACAAACAGCCCCCAAGCCGCGAAGTTTGGAAGTACAGTCAATTCATTCAGGAAGTCGAAGGCAAGAGAGTAGACAAAATAAATATCAGTTCAGATCGCAGCAAAGCCCTGGTCACAGCCCAGGACGGCAACAAGGTACTCGTTAACCTGCCAAACGACCCAGAACTGATCAACATCCTGACCAAAAATAACGTAGATATTTCAGTTCTGCCCCAAAGCGACGAAGGCTTCTGGGTAAAAGCCCTCAGCAGCCTGTTCTTCCCGATCTTGCTCTTGGTGGGACTGTTTTTCCTGGTGCGGCGCGCGCAAAACGGGCCCGGCAACCAAGCCATGAACTTCGGCAAATCCAAAGCTAGAGTCCAAATGGAGCCACAAACTCAGGTGACTTTCGGCGACGTGGCGGGCATCGAACAAGCCAAGCTAGAGCTCGCAGAAGTCGTGGACTTCCTGAAAAATGCAGACCGCTTCACCGCAGTCGGAGCAAAAATCCCCAAAGGCGTACTGCTGGTGGGCCCTCCCGGAACAGGCAAAACCCTGCTGGCAAAAGCAGTGGCTGGAGAAGCAGGCGTTCCCTTCTTCTCGATTTCCGGCTCAGAATTTGTGGAAATGTTCGTGGGTGTCGGTGCTTCCCGCGTCCGCGACTTGTTTGAACAAGCTAAATCTAACGCTCCTTGTATCGTATTTATCGATGAAATTGACGCCGTAGGTCGCCAGCGGGGCGCTGGTTTGGGCGGTGGTAACGACGAACGGGAACAAACCCTGAACCAGTTGCTGACAGAAATGGACGGCTTTGAGGGCAATACTGGCATCATTTTGATTGCTGCTACGAACCGCCCCGATGTACTCGATGCGGCGCTGCTGCGTCCGGGTCGCTTCGATCGCCAAGTTGTAGTCGATCGCCCCGACTTCGGAGGCCGCCTAGAAATTCTCAACGTTCACGCCCGCGGCAAAACTTTGTCGAAAGACGTGGACTTGGAAAAAATCGCCCGCCGGACACCCGGTTTCACAGGTGCGGATTTGTCCAACCTACTCAACGAAGCAGCAATTTTAGCCGCCCGTCGCAACTTGACCGAAGTCTCGATGGATGAAGTCAACGATGCGATCGACCGCGTGCTCGCTGGCCCGGAAAAGAAAGACCGCGTGATGAGCGAAAAGCGCAAAACTTTGGTAGCTTACCACGAAGCCGGTCACGCTTTAGTCGGCGCGCTGATGCCCGATTATGACCCCGTGCAGAAAATTAGCATTATCCCCCGCGGCCGCGCTGGCGGTTTGACTTGGTTCACACCCAGCGAAGATCGGATGGATTCTGGCTTGTATTCTCGGTCTTACTTGCAAAATCAAATGGCGGTAGCTTTGGGCGGCCGCATTGCTGAAGAAATTGTCTTCGGCGAAGAAGAAGTAACGACTGGCGCGTCGAACGACTTGCAGCAAGTGGCAAGAGTAGCGCGGCAAATGGTGACTCGCTTCGGAATGAGCGATCGGCTAGGCCCTGTAGCTCTCGGTCGCCAACAAGGCAATATGTTCATGGGTCGCGATATCATGGCCGAACGCGATTTCTCTGAAGAAACCGCAGCGACGATCGACGATGAAGTGCGTTTGTTGGTAGAACAAGCTTACCGTCGCGCTAAAGATGTACTCGTCGGCAACCGCCATGTCCTTAATGCTTTGGCAGATATGCTAGTTGAAAAGGAAACGGTGGATGCTGATGAATTGCAAAATTTGTTAGCTAATAGCGATGTGAAAATGGCGACGATCGCCTAATCAATTTTGGATTTGGGATTTGGGATTTTAGATTAAATCTAAAGTTTGAAATCAATAATTGGGGTGATTCTGGGATTGTCTGGAATCTCCCCGATTTTTTTATGAGTGCGATCGATCGATTTTAGATTTTAAATTTTGGATTTTAGATTAAATCTAAAGAATGATATTATGTCCGGTCGCTTCGCCCGAAATCAGGTAGGGGCGGGTTCACCAATAATATCGGCCAATAATTGACAATCTCAAAAACCCGCCCGGCCGGGATATTATGGTCAATCGATCGGACATGATATCAGACATTCAGCATACCTTTTTCCAGCAGCTAGCGCTTAAATTCTTCCCAGGGAACTCTTGGTTCATCTTTTCTAGATTCAATAATCACACAGTCGTAAACATCCTCCCAGATATCGTCTGGGTACTGGAAGTCAAGCAGCACCGGGACTTTTGAGCCTTGCGACTCAACTAATATCAAATCCGTTGGCATCGTCCTGTATTCATCTCTCTCTTCCCTTTCTCTGTATCCTCTGTGTCAAGAGCGGTTTCATCATTCCGATACAACAGGAATTGATATAAAAACTGAAAGTCAGTCGGTTCGCCGCATTCAGCCAGCACGTCAGCTCAAAAATCTCTGTGGTTTTTGATGTCAAAAATTGCAGCGGTTTTGTTGCCTAGATTGTCCGTTAAAAATTGAACGCCGCACATATTGTAATTTGCCCTATATCGAAGTTAGCAACCTGTATTAAAATTAGAGGCGAGTCAGAATGATATGAGTTTCAAATTTGGGATATGCCCAATTTAAAATCCTTCGACTGAGCACGCCAAATTCTAAAATCTAAAATCTAAAATCTAAAATTGTATGAATCATCTATCTTGGTTGACACTACTAAAAAAACACCGCGCGATCGCAGTTATCCGTTCCTCCGAAAAAGAACTTGCTTGGCAGATGGCATCATCGGTAGCAGCAGGAGGAATCCAGTTTATTGAAATTACTTGGAATACCCACAAAGCTGCTGAATTAATTGCCGAACTCCGCTCCGAATTCCCAACTTTTAGTATTGGTACCGGCACTTTATTAAACTTAGAAGAGTTGCAACAAGCAATAGACTGCGGCGCTCAATTTCTGTTTACTCCGCACACCGATGTAGCTATGATTAAAACAGCAGTTGACGCCGGAGTGCCGATCGTCCCAGGTGCTTTTTCTCCCACGGAAATTGTCACCGCGTGGCAAGCAGGCGCTACCTGCGTTAAAGTGTTTCCGATATCGGCTTTGGGAGGCGCGGCTTACCTGAAAAGCCTGCAAGGCCCCCTGGGAAACATTCCTTTAATTCCCACTGGGGGGGTGACGCTGGAAAATGCGAAAGTATTTATTGACGCCGGGGCGATCGCCGTTGGTTTAGCCGGAGACTTATTTCCTAAACACTTAGTGGAAAATAGCGATTGGCGTGCGATCGTCCAAATTGCCCGGAATCTCGCCCAAAATTTAACAACTTGTTAAGTCCAGTTTCCAAATCCAACATTTCAAATCTACAATCTAAAATAGGACAAGCCAATCTAAAATCTAAAATCTAAAATCTAAAATAGTACGAGGTGTGAGAAATGAACAGCATTATCAACTCAACTTACTTCCGTCGCGCTGGAACTTTCTGTGCCGGCTGCGCCCTCACTTTTGCTACATTCTGCGGCGGTTCAATGACCGCATTTGCCAGCGAACAGCACAACATAATTGCCAATAAAATTATGCTGTTGCAGCAATCCAGCGAACGCTGGATTGAAATAGATTTGTCAAGACAAAGGTTAATAGCTTGGGAAGGAAATACACCTGTTTACGCGGTGATTATTTCCAGCGGCAAATCATCGACTCCCACCCGCACGGGAACCTTTGCCGTTGAAACCAAACACCGCGTTACTAGAATGACTGGGCCGGACTACGACGTGCCCGACGTTCCCTATACAATGTATTACGACGGAGGCATGGCAATTCACGGCGCTTACTGGCACAATTTGTTTGGCAATCCCGTTACTCACGGCTGCACAAATGTAGCTGTCAATCATGCTAAATGGCTATTTGAATGGGCATCGGTGGGAACACCCGTGGTGGTGCACAAATCTCAGGTTTAGGGAATTGGGAATTGGGCATCGGGCATCGGGCATAGTCGAACATTATTAGAACTTATGGTGGTCAGAAACCGGGTTTTTTTGCGAAATACTGCGTTACAGCCGTAGATTCGGTCAAAAACCCGGTTTCTTCGATCGGAGTTCATCAGTTCTGGTTTTTTTTAGCTTGCTTACTTTACTGCTGTTTTTATACTAATTCTCAAAACTCATGCAACAGTATCTGTAGGGTGCGTCGCCACCCTTAAATCTTAAAGAATATCCACAATCTTTGAGCGACGCACCTTACACGAGCGGGTGAGCGTAAACAAACCCACACTCATCATTGTTGCAAGACTTTAGATAATTGGTATTAACCACAATCCCAATTGTATAAAACTTTACTAAAATCTAATTGTCTGAGTGCTGATTCATTAATAAAAAAGTTACCTATACCCATATCTCCCCACTTGATATCTACTGTATCATTGCGATCGGTATCCATTTGGAATAGAAGAATATCTGACTTATGTTCCCGATCGCATTTACTGCTATATTCTCTAACATCATTTTGTACAAAATCAGGATAACCACCTATTTTATGACCACAAAAAGACGCTATTTTTAGGTATTCATCCTCTATTTCATGATTCATAAATAACTCATCAATTTCCGAGCCTAAAATTTCGGTACATTGGTAATCACTTGTACTAATCGGCGCATATTTTTTAGTAAATTGTAAGCTGCAACAGCCTGAGATAGGAAAAAGTTCGGGTTCCGGCAAAAAATCATAATTGGTAATGATGTTTTCAACTTTGAAGTCTGGCTGAGGAAAATACATTATTTTGAATCTGTCTTCGACTGTGGGATTATCTACATCGGCGGAATTGCCGAATTCTAAACCATATAGGTCATCGTCAGCTATATAGAACTGTAAGATGCCCCGATCGGGAAAACCATCTAAAGGCGGTATTTCATCAAAGTTGAGTTGCGCTAGCAAAAATAAATATTTACCGTCACAAGTTTTGGGATATTCAAAGCCTTTAGGTAAATAGGGCAATCCCCCAAATTTACTCTGCCACCAATTAACGTCATCATTATTCTGGGTTTGAATTTCGATGTAAGGTTTAATGGTAGCTTCGATTCTGTCGCGATACTTTTCTAGTTCTGGAGAGAGTGGACATTCTAGTTTGTAGTTCATCTGCTTTTAATAATTTTAGTCTTGGACACACTCCATCAAAGAAACCGGGTTTTTCACTTAATCGGCGGGCTGCAACGAATGATTTTCCTAAAAAACCCGGTTTCTGAGCTCCTATGCGTTCAGGAATGCTTAACTTAGCTGCACCACTGGTTTATCCTCTAACAAAGTTGCATTTGTCAGCAAATCTTCCACCGTAATGCGTAAAAAGCGCTGTTCGTCAACGCGGAATAAGATTTTGATGCGATCGCTCCCCGGATACCCAGGCGGCGTCAATTGCGCGATGCTGCGGGCTCCTTCTTTATCATTTAGGGGCTGTACCGATGTTTGGCCCGCGAGTTGGCGAGTAATTAGCCTGTCGCCGTCAAAATATATCTCCGTGCCGCCAGTTTCCGCTCCCAATTCGCCGATAATTAATTCTATACTTGGCTGACTTTCTAAAGAAGCCCCCAAGACTAATTCTACCGGTTCGCTCATCGGATAAGACTGGCCGGATTTAATTAAACTGTGCCAACTGTGGCAATTTTCGCGGCGGTTCCAGTAGCGAATTCCGTAACTGTGATAGAGAAAATCTTTGATTTCTATGCCTTGACTCAGTTGCAGAGCACCTTGGGCGATCGCCTCAAAGGGTTTGTCGCAGCGAATTTTTGCCGTATCGAAATATTGCTGCACCCAACGCCCGACAGCGGGAATTTGCACAGTACCGCCAACTAGCAAAACTGCGTCGATGTCGCCAATTTCTAAGCCTTGGCGCCGCGCTTGCTGCAATACTTGATTCATGCACTCGTCGAGTTTATCAAAAAACTGATGTTCCGCGAGGATAGATTCAAAACGAGATCGATCTAATTCTAATTCGTAACTCTCAAAATTTTCATCATCAAAATAAACCTCAACTGCCTGATTCACTAAAGACAACTGAATCTTTAACCGTTCTGCCAATCTCGTTGTAATGGGAGATTTTGCCAGCCCTTTTGTTTGCACAAAATAGTCAACCAGCCAATTATCAATATCAGAACCGCCTAAATTTTGTCCGGCTTTAGCCAAAACCCGGGCAACTTTTGTTTTTTGCGCTGAAGATTCAGCTAATAGCTTTTCGCCCCACTTAAGAATAAAACCGAGGGGCTTTTTGTCGGAGGAAGCGTCCAAACGCACCAAAGAAAGGTCTAGAGTTCCGCCGCCGAAATCAATGACTAACAGATTTTCGCGATCGGCTAAACCGTAACCCAAAGCAGCCGCCGTAGGTTCGTCCAACATCCGCACTTGTTCTACTTCTAGAGATTGAGACACTTTGCCCAACCAATGGCGGTAAGCTTCAAAACTATCTACAGGCACTGTAAAAATCAAAGAGTCAATCGGCAAAGGCAGTTCGCGAATTGAGTTCACAATTTGGCTCAAATACCACTCGCCTACTCGTTCAAAAGTAATAAGTTGCCCGTCAAGTTCCGGCACAAAACCCTGAACGGAAGTGCCAATTCCCCGCTTAAAATTGCGAAAAAACCGAGAATCTCCACTCAAATCCCGGCCTTTGTCGCGGACTTGCTGACCGAGTATGACTTTACTTTGAGCAGCGTCCTCAACGTAGAGTAAACTGGGAATTAGGGGCGGATTTTGAGCCGAGATTGCCGACAATCCCGGTAATTTCAAAGTTTCGGGCTGCTGGAGGACTTGATTCCAGCGAGCGACGACGGTGTTGCTAGTTCCAAAGTCAATTGCGATCGCCATTCAGCCAAAATACACAGCTACGAAGGATTCAATCATATTATTGTATTTTGAACCCCAAATGCAAATAGATTATCAACTTGTGCTTGCATAAATACTTAGTTGCAATCAAAACTGCTTTAGCAGCGGAGTCTTCAATTTTGTGCAACTGCATATTTTTGGTTGCAACAAATAAGCGCCACTTTTATAAGCGGCACAAAACTCATACCATTTGAATTTTTAGATTAAACACTTGGGAATGGCTGACTGCATAAGGGTTTGGAACACTGGCCTACAGTGGCATTGTTTATTGAAAGTGGTATAACTTGTCCGCCGCCACCAAGCTTTTTCCTTTGAGCTCAATCCTATTTTTAAAGGAAGCGTGCAAAATGCTGGATATGGGCGATCGCAAAACAGCACTATTGGCTCTAACACTACTTGTCCCTGCGGCTAGTATTGGTATCATAGCAGCCTTGTATATTGCCCCTGGAAGCTGGGGACAAACACTGTCTGTCTTTTGTCAAGTTTGGTTGTTAGTTTTTCCGATCGCGTGGTCTGTTTTTGTCGATCGCAAAAAGCTCAGTTTATCCCTGCCCAAGCGCCAAGAATTGCTGGCTGGAGCTATTTGGGGAATATTCATGTTTGCGGTAATTCTGGGTATCTATAGCCTTTTTGGTCAGCACTGGATCGATCCTGTAGTTGCTAAAGAAAAATCGTACCAATTAGGTATTAGCAGCCCTACTATTTACTTGATTGTAGAAGCATATTTTGTGCTAGTTAACTCGCTGATTGAAGAATTTACTTGGCGGTGGTTTGTCTGCAACAAGTGCCAGATTCTCATACCGGGCACAAAAGCAATATTTCTGAGTTCGCTATTTTTCACCCTCCACCACATTTTTGTAATAGCAGCTTACAGCGACTGGCCGGCTGTGATATTAGGTTCCTTAGCTGTCTTCGCCGCCGGGATAATTTGGTCGCACTCTTATGTGACTTACCGTTCGCTTTGGTCGAGTTATATCAGCCACGCGATCGCAGATTTGGCCTTGGCAATTATTGGTTGGCAAATCCTCTTTAACTAGCTGCTTTTTCAGCGACTATCGTCGGCAATTATACAGTAAAAATTGACACTTTTCCCAACTCGTTCTCCCGACTATAGCAATCCTAAATGATTCAGATAAATTTGTAGGGGTAGTGCTACCCCTACTCCCCGTGCCTACCCCCTATCTATCGGGCAACCACGGGGAGTAGGGGTCGGATTGCCCCTACAATAATTATGCAAATGATTTAGGATTGCTATAATATCTCCCCCCATCATCTGACAGAATTTCTGGGCGATTGCCAATCCCAAACCCGTACCGCCGTATCGGCGAGTAGTAGACTCGTCCGCTTGGCTAAAAGCTTGAAATACTCTCTCAATTTACTCTGTATTCATTCCAATTCCAGTATCGCTGACTTTAAAACTAATCCATTCTTCAGCAGCCGGAATATCCGAACTCGGCTATTGACTGATGCTGTGCAATAATCGAACGTTCATATCTTCCCACAGGAAGATGCCGGCGGTTAAGACATCTGCTTTTAATTCTAGCTTGTGTTTTGCTTGCGATCGCATAATTTTAGCTGCATGAAAACTGGCCAACATATCGCTACAAGCATCGGCGGCCCGGCCCCCAAGAGCACACCGATTGTCATCTGGAATTGCCAACTTAGGAAAAATTATGATTTCATAACATCAAATTTTTTGTAGGCGAAATCGTTTGATACATACCACGAAGCTGCTGCTACTGCTTAGGAGTCAAGGTTTGCACGAGATAGGCCGATCCACCTTGAGTATTCCTTTGATCTTTATAGGGTCATTTGATAATTTGCTGCTGAATTTTTGTTACGGTAATTACTTAGACAGGAATTGGGCAGGAACGCTACATATACTCTGCCCCGCAGTGGCAGTTTCTTGTGGCATTTTTTTCAGGCGATCGCCTTTTATTAACACATTTAAAACTCAGGCAGCTAATTAAATTTATATCGGTGAAACTCTATGTTCTGTAGCACGATTGGGCAACCTATTTTTTCAAACAGTGGACGCCTCAAGCAGGTTTTTTCAGGAACATACGACAAGTGAGGGCGAGGGATATCGCTTGAAAAACAGGGTTTCTCCCCTCATTCGCGCGTCCACAACGGTCATTCGCGCGATCGCGCCCCTGCAGGTATCAGAGAAAACCACCCTCTCTGAATCTTGACCAAATAGGATATTATGTCAAGCAATACCGACTGTACCGTTACCCAAAAATCATAGCCACCGATCGATATTTAGATGTATTATAGCGATGGGAAATCACCATTCTCAAGGTAAGAATTTCCCTCTTGAATGCAGTATAAAATTTGGTCAAAGGCGATGTCAATATCCTGCCTATTGTTGTTAATGCTACCTTAATCCCCACATTAAAAGTGGGCTGATATTCGGTTTCCCGTACATCCCTGTTCGTTGGATAGTAAATGATGTTATGTTTAACAGAGGGTGTTGTCTAGCTTGGTGTTTGTCGCGAAAAAAGCTCCTATTTGATGAGGTATCCATCTTCGGGAGGAAATTTCGCTTACCTGCAAATTATCCCTATAGGAACTGTTTGGCGCTCACATCAATCGTTATTATCATTGCAATGACAGCGAAGTTTTGGTAGATAGATATTGGGGTGTTGCGAACAGTCACTCGGTTAGATTCTATGTAAACACCAGGAAAGCGGTAATTAATATTCACCCGCCCCTCTTTCCTTTAGGGCTCTCAAATCAGCGCTGGTAGCAGCGTCGTAAGCGAGTCGGAGTCTTCAGCGGGACTTAAAAATGAAAATCACCTTTGTTCTTCCTACTCTGTCTCTGACTGGTGGAATACGAGTAATATCTATTTTCGCAGAACGTTTGAGAAAGCGAGGACACTCCGTGTTCGTCATCTCTCTACCCCACCCCCAACCGAGTATGCGCCAGCAAGTCAAGTCGCTGCTGCGGGGACGCGGTTGGATTTCCCCACCTGAAAACGAACCCTCATTTTTCGATAACTTAGGTGTAGAACACAAAATTACCGATCACTACCGCCCGGTAGAAGACAAAGATGTACCTGATGCTGACGTAGTAGTTGCAACCTGGTGGGAAACCGCCGAGTGGGTAGCCAAACTCTCTCCCAGCAAAGGAGCCAAAGCTTATTTTATCCAGCACCACGAAGTTTTTGACTATCTACCTCAAGGAAGAGTAGAAGCAACCTGGATGCTGCCCATGCACAAAATTACGATCTCTCAGTGGTTAGTTAACCTAGCTTGGACTAAATATGGCGATGACCAAGTTTCCTTAGCTCCTCCTACCGTGGACACCAAGCAATTTTACGCCTGTCCTCGCAACAAACAATCGGTTCCTACAGTTGGCCTAATGTACTCTACAATCTACTGGAAAGGAACCGACATCGCCCTCAAAGCTTTTTCCCTAGCAGCAGAAAAGATCCCCAACCTGCGTTTGGTTGCCTTCGGTACAGGAGCCCCCTCCTCGGAATTGCCCTTACCGGCCAATGCCGAGTATGTAATTCAACCCGACCAAGACAAAATCAAAGACTATTACAGCAAATGCGATGCTTGGCTGCTGGCGAGCCGCTCAGAAGGCTTCGGCTTGCCAATTATCGAAGCGATGGCGTGTCGCACTCCCGTCATCAGTACCCCCGCAGGCGCTGCTCCTGAAATTTTGAGCGGCGGTACTGGCATACTTGTAAGACCAGAAGATCCCGAAGAAATGGCAAAAGCCATAGAGCGTATCTGTCAGATGCCAAATTCCAAGTGGCAAGCCATGTCCGAAGCAGCCTATGCCAAGGTGAACAATTATACTTGGGATGATGCCGCGGCTCATTTTGAAGCGGCATTGAAAGTTGCTGTAGACAAATCTAAGCAGCGCGAGGTTAACATAGATTCCTTTTCTCCCTATGCCGACCCAGTAGTGGCAAACCCACCAATTCCGGTTTGCTAACTGCAGCCATTTGAAATTCTGCGCTAGCCACTCGCTGTGGGGCGGCATTCTCAGCAGAAACTCAATATCGTTTGGTGGGGTGCTTCTGCCAAAACTAAAATCGCCCATATCCTGTTTTCTACCCAGCAGTCTAGAGACGAATTCTGACTGCTGCGACGAGGGAATACTGGTTATAAATTGATCTGCCAAAATCTGAACCAGAGGGCAACGGAGGTTTTAAGGCTGGCTCCGTTACCGGTTAAACTTGTCTTGTCGTCAAACATCTGCCCATTTGTAATTGGGAAAAGTCCCTGACGACAAAGTAAGATCGGCTTGACTATCAAGTGACGATCCCTCCTGCAGAAAGCCGCACCCCCCACAAAAGGCAAACAGAGGCTGGTAAGTGCGAAGTTTTTGTTATGGAGGAGTTTTAACCAGTATCAATCTTCAGCATCTACTCATGAAAATTACTTTTGTCCTTCCTA
The DNA here is from genome assembly GCF_036702475.1 of Microcoleus sp. D2_18a_B4. Classification (NCBI taxonomy): domain Bacteria; kingdom Bacillati; phylum Cyanobacteriota; class Cyanophyceae; order Oscillatoriales; family Microcoleaceae; genus Microcoleus; species Microcoleus sp. D2_18a_B4. Next base: position 15,663 of record NZ_JAUBTL010000054.1, on the reverse strand, counting down.
CCCTTGGTCTTACAGGTGGCATGAGGGTGTTATCTATTTACACAGAACTGCTGCAAAAGCGAGGACACAAAATATTTATCGTCTCTCAACCCCCGTGGCAACCGGCTTTGATCCAACAATTGCGCTCGTTGCTGAGGGGTAGGGGTTGGGAGTCCCCTCCCAAGACACCAAAGTCTCACTTTGATAAAGTGGAGGTCGAAAGTCGAGTTCTCGAAACCAACCGCCCCATTACCGATGTGGACGTACCTGATGCCGATATTGTCATGGCTACTTGGTGGGAAACTGCCGAGTGGGTGGCAAAACTCTCTCCCAGCAAAGGAACGAAAGTATATTTTCTCCAACATTATGAGGCTTTTGACTACGTACCAAAAGGTCGAGTAGAGGCAACTTGGCTGCTGCCGATGCACAAAATCGCTGTGGCCCAGTGGCTGGCCGACATAGCTCGGAATAAATACGGGGATTTGTCTGTATCTCTCGTCCGTCCCAGCGTGGACACCAAACAGTTTTACGACCCCCAGTCGCGAGCGAAGCAGCCGCGAGGCAAGCAATTAGTTCCCACAGTCGGGATGTACTATACTACAACTCCTTGGAAAGGCTGCGCTCTGGCCCTGAAAGCTTTCTCAATAGCTGCTGAAAAAATTCCTAACCTTCGTTTAGTTGCCTTTGGTTCCGGCGATACTCCTCCTCCCAATTTTCTGCCCCCGGGTACTGAGTATAATAAAGCACCTACTCAAGACCAACTAAAAGAATTTTACAGCAAATGCGATGCTTGGCTGTTTGCCAGCAGCTCCGAAGGCTTCGGCTTGCCAATTTTAGAAGCTATGGCTTGCGGCACTCCAGTCATCGGCACTCCTGCTGGTGCGGCTCCGGAACTACTTGCTGGCGGGGGTGGCATACTTGTCAAGCCAGAAGACCCAGAGGATATGGCAAAAGCGATCGAGCAGATTTGTCACTTGCCTGATGCGGAATGGCGCGCAATGTCCGAGACTGCTTTGGAGACGGTAATAAATTATTCTTGGGAGGATGCAACTAATCTCTTCGAGGCGGCACTATACACTGCTTTGGAACGTCAAGCACAATTAACGAACAAGACGTAAAATTGAGGTTGATTGAAAAGATTGGGGTTGGGCGATCGTTTAAGCGACAATTTTTATCGGGCAATTTGAGTTGTCTTTCTACAATTTTACTGCCAAAAAAGACTTATGGTTGCATTAATCCCACTTGCTATGTTCGGCTTTATTCCACTCGTTTTTTACCTGTTTGTGAGGTTTCCGGCTCAGCGGGCGGTAATTATAAGTTTTGTAGCAGCGTGGCTTTTTTTGCCACAAGCTTCTTATCCCATCCCCTCATTGCCAGCGTATACCAAAATCTCTGCAGCTTGCTATGGCATTTTGCTGGGGACTCTTATCTACGATACTGCGCGCCTCACATCTTTTAAGCCCGGTTGGCTGGATTTGCCAATGGTAATTTACTGTTTGTGCCCAATCGTTTCACAACTTAGTAATGGTGGCAGCCCGATTTCTCCGACTCTCAACCAAATCGTTGCTTGGGGTCTGCCTTATTTTTTAGGACGCTTGTATGTGGGTAGTTTAGACGGGCTGCGACAATTGGCGATCGGGATTTTTGCAGGTGGGTTGGCCTACATGCCTTTTACTTTAATTGAAGGGGTGAGGGGCCCAATTCTGCACCAAATGGTTTACGGCGTCAATGCCTTTGAGGACTGGGGTCAAGCAAGGCGTTTGGGGGGGTGGAGACCGGTAGTATTTATGCAGCACGGTTTGATGGTGGGCCTGTGGATGATGACAGCCGCCTTAATTGCAGTTTGGCTTTGGCAAACTGGGACGCTCAAAAAGTTTCAGGGTCGCAACATCAAGACTTTAGCAATTATATTAACTATCGCTTTTTTCCTGTGCCGTTCGACTGGCGCCTACAGTTTATTTGTATTCGCGTTGATCGTATTATTCTCTGCCAAGTGGTTTCGCACCTCTTTGCCCCTACTATTCATAATTGGATATATAGTGTTTTATCTGTACCTAGCTGCATCGGGTCAATTTTCTAGCAAAGACGTGATTGACTTCATCACTCAAATATTTGGCGAAGAACGAGCGGCCTCTCTGAAGTTTAGATTTGACATGGAAGAGATTTTGGGGGAAAAAGCGCGGCAAAGCTTTCTTTTTGGCTGGGGCGATTCCGGCGGAAACCGCGTGTACGACGGGTACGGTAATGATATCTCGGTCACCGACAGCTTATGGATTATTGCATTTGGCACCAACGGTGCAGTCGGTTTAGCTAGTTTATTTTCTTCTTTGTTACTTCCTGTTATCGTCTTTTGCCTGTCCAAGTATCCCGCCAGAACCTGGTCTAATCCCAAAGTAGCACCCGCAGCCGCCCTAGTAGTAGCCTTAACTATGTACGTGTTTGACTGTGTTTTGAACGCTATGACTAACCCGATTTTTGCGATGATTGCTGGAGGAATATCGGGTCTGGTCTTAAAAGCTCCAGAAAGTCTTAAGACCAAGAAAACCACTTCGCCACCAAGAAGACAGTCGCTAGTTCACCAAAAATCAGGATGATTTTCATGAAGGCGAGCCGCTTCACTTCAAGCTTGACACTATCTTGCCTTCCCAGGAGACAAAAACTAAAAAATCTACCACTTTTGTATCAAATCCAGTTCGGAAGTTGCGAGATATTTGTCACTCGGTGAAAATTTTAATCTCATAAACTCTTTTTTACATTCATTGGCCGTGCTTCAACAAGTATTAGCACGGCATGGCTTTTTTATTGAAACTGTGTTGCGAGTTGTAAAATTAAAAATTGGCTTTATACACTTTTTCTAAAACTAGCTGATTCTTTACACAATCTTTAAAAATCCTGACTGGACAGGTAGGGTGTACGAGGATATACTGAGAAAAGTATGTTCACTGAAGCGCCCAAGCAGTGAAAACACGAAACTGTATTGTGGGTTATAATAGTTTGAGTTGTAGTTTAATATAAAGCAGGAAGGGAATAATACATGAAAACAGTTAATTTATTGAATGTCTCGATAGATAACTTCTCAATAACAGAGTTGTTTGAAAAACTCGACTGCGAAGGCGGTGTTGTATTTACACCAAATGTAGACCACTTGATTAAGTTGCAGTATGACCGCGACTTCTATGAAGCTTACAATAAATCTAGTTATAGAGTCTGCGACAGTCAAATATTGATGTATGCCTCGAAGTTTTTGGGTACTCCTCTCAAAGAAAAAATTTCAGGTTCGGATTTGTTTCCTGCATTTTATATGTATCACAAAGATAACGAGAAGATTAAAATATTTTTGCTAGGAGCTGCTGAAGGTATTGCTAGGAAAGCCCAGGAAAAAATTAACCAAAAAATTGGTAGAGAAATAGTGGTTGAAGCACTTTCTCCTTCTTTTGGCTTTGAAAAAAATGAGGAAGAATGTGAAACAATAATTGACGCGATCAATAAATCAGGAGCGACAGTTCTGGCAATAGGGGTGGGGTCCCCCAAGCAAGAGAAGTGGCTGGTTAAATACAGGAGCAAATTTACACACGTCAAAATTTTCTTAGGGATAGGTGCAACCATTGATTTTGAAGCTGGTTCCAAAGCCAGAGCTCCCAAATGGATGAGCGAAGTCGGCATAGAATGGGCGTACCGATTGTTAAGTGAACCGAGAAGGTTGTGGAAAAGATATTTGATTGAAGGTCTGCCTTTTTTCCGATTAATCTTAGAACAAAAATTAGGGTTTTATAAAATGCCTTTCATGGAGAGCAAAACCAGCCAGCTAGAATGGAAAGGTGGCTCCTAAAAAGGTGAGCCACAAATCTCTAGCGTAAATTAAGCTGAGTATCGGAGAAAGTGGGTTTGACTTCAAGGTAAGACTGATGCAATCTGTGGATAGTCCGATCGCACTTTCTCTCAAAATAATTCATTTTTGCTTTCAAGTGCAGGTAAAATCGGAAAGAAACCTTTTGTGGAAAATCCTAATTAGGGATGCAACCGATGAATCTGCCTTCTTTCTTGTGGTTGTGGAAAATAGCGGCTTGGTCAATGGGTGTTTCCCTGTTGGCTTACCTGTTGCTGGCCGTTACTGGAACGTGGATGTTTGCCGCTAGGAGTACCAAACAACCGCGCCCAAAATGGCTGCGTCCCTTTCATTTAGCCACTGGTGCGGGGATGGCGACTTTGGTAATTTTACTGCTGGGAATTGGTGTAGTCGGTACCCTAGGATACTACGGCAATTTGGGTCACTCGGCTCATTTACCGGCGGGGTTAGCTGTTGTGGCTTTGGTGTTGGTTTCTGTTGGAAGCGGGCTGCAAATTGGCCCTAAACATCCTTGGGCGCGTCCCCTCCACATCGGCACTAATGTGGCCTTGTTTGGGGGGTTTCTGACTGTGTTGCTTACAGGATGGACGATAGTACAAAAGTATTTGCCGAAAGTTTGAAACCTGTCTATTTGACCTCAAACTATACCAATGTGCCAGGGAAAACATATATGTAAGGTGCGCCGCAGCGCAGCCTAGGTTTAATTTTTTTGCGTGAGTCCGCTTTTTGTGATGAATTCTAAAATATGCTGCGCGGTAATCTGTGGCTTTTCTAAGTGGGGAACGTGCCCGCAGTCGGGTATCCAAATTAGTTGAGAATTTGCGATCGCCCTTGCAAACTTTTCCGCATCCGCCGTCCCCAAAATCCGGTCTTGTTTTCCCCACAAAATCAGCGTCTGCTGCTGAATTTGCGATAAGTTTTCCCCAAAACCACCGTAACCGCCGCTTTTGGTAAACGCAATTAAAGCTTGATTCCAGTTGGGCATTTCCAAGTGCAAAGCAGCACAAGTTTGAGCGTCTAGAGAAGCCAAATTTTTATCGAAATAAGCATTGACGCTAATTCGCTGGCGAATTTTGGGATTGCGTAAAAATGAAGTTGCCAGATATCCTAAAGGAGGAATTAAAAACTTTCCCTTATTAGAACTGATGGCAAAACCTGCGCTATCTATTAACACTAATTGTTTTACAGCTTCGGGATAATTGAGAGTAAAATCAATTGCGGCTGCACCTCCCATTGAAGCACCGACTAAGATTACAGGCTGCGAAATTAGCGTTTTCCAAAAATAGTAAAGGTGACTTTCAATTGCCCTCGCGCTGAATGCCAAACCCGCTGATCGTTCTGTAAAGCCAAAACCCAACAAATCAACCGCCCAAGTTTCATTTTCGGCAGCTAGCAGCGGCAACAGGCGGCGGAATTCAAACAAGGAACTGTCGAAGCCGTGAAGTAGCAAAATCGGTGTGTTGCCGCTGCCTTGGCGCACGTAAGTTGTGGCAATTGGCCCAGAAGATAGGGGAGTTGTAATTGCCTCCCGTTGAATGCTTTGGGCTAAGGCAATTGAGGTAGATTCTGTGAGTTGTGCGATCGATTTTGGCAGAAAACTTGCTGGCATAATTCTTGATAAATTGTGAACCGGTAGGGGCGATGCCACTCTGTCCGCCCTAACATTTAAGTATATATGCTTGCTCGATCGCTATTTGAGGAGTTGGGGCGAGTCATTAAAATTCTATCGATACTCAGTATCCCTCACCGCAGGCTTAGGTTTGTCGTGCGATCGCCAATATAGCAATTCTCAATGGCCCGCAATATAGTAAGAATACAGCACCGTGCCTACGGAATATGTGTATTGCACTCAACAGGATAAGGTGTACCGCTGCGTGCGTACCCTAAAAAATGCAATAGAGGCGGGTTTTAGCCGGATTTGTCGATCGCCCAAATCCGTCTCCAACTCGCCCCAAATGACAACAGTTAACAATTAACCGACTAATTCTTCGCCCCAACGCCAACATACATAATCGACTGATCCTCATTAATTTTGATTTTAAACAACCCCGACTTTTTGTAATCCATATAGTTAGCTAGATTAGATGTTAGAGTTTGAGATACTTGTTTGAAAATACCCGCCGAAGGAAACACCTGCTTTCCGCGTATAAAATCTTCCCAAAACCCGTGCATTGCGGCTAACATAGCGCCAATTTCGCCAAACATATCAAAACCTTTAATTTCAATCTTGCCAAAACCAATATCCTGCATTACCACAGATAGTTCCTCCGGGGTAATAAATTTTTCCCAATCGTGAACGCCCCGCCTAATCTCCTGCAAAATATTTTCCATCAGCCCAATCATCACAATTTGCGAAGAAAAAGTTCGGTTGATTGTATCAAAAAAGAACAGTCCCCCAGGCTTTAGAATCCTGTGAACCTCAGACACCACTTTTTTGTAATCAGCCACGTGTTCCAAAACATCCACGCAGATTACAACATCAAAGGTATTGTCGTCGTAGGGCATATTTTCGGCAAAACCTTGCCTGTAGTCAATCTCAAAACCGCTGGTAACTGCGTGATTTTGAGCGGCTACAATACATTTCTCCGATCGATCTATTCCAGAAACAATAGCACCTCTCTGGGCCATAAACTCGCAAGAAAAGCCGCCGCCGCACCCGACATCTAAGGTTTTCAGCCCTTGCCAATTAGTCGCGTGTCTGTCGAAAAACTCAAATCTGGGTTGGTTGAGATGGTATAAAGCATAAATTTTAGCATTTTCGTCCCACCAATTATCGGCATTTTCATCATAAAATTCTAAATCATTTTTTACTTCAGTTTTATGCACGATTTTCTCAGTCCTGCTTAGGGGAAAATATAGAGGGCGATTGCACTTTGGCTTGATTTTATAGGACGCCCCTCAACCTAATTTTTGTTAAAATTATGAGGTTTCGTGACGAGTTCGCAGGCAGACACCGGGTTTCTGAATCCGCGCGCGTAAGTTCTATTTTATCGTTAGTTGTGAATCGCCACAGTTTTTTATTATAATAGCTCTGGCATAAATTTCAACCAGATGGATCGCGTTTCTATTATCATCCCAGCCCTCAACGAAGCGACTTGTCTGCAACGCACCCTCCGCCAACTCAGCATCCTTAATCCTCCCGCTTGGGAAGTGTTGGTGGTAGACGGCGGCAGTCAAGACGAAACAGTGGCGATAGCACTTTCCGCCGGCATCCGCGTTATTTCTAGCAGTATAGCCGGACGATCCCTGCAAATGAACTTAGGTGCTCAAGTCGCCACCGGTGAAATTCTGTGCTTTCTCCACGCCGATACTTTAGTTCCCGACGACATTGTAGCGGTCATCCAGAAAACCTTGTCCGATGCCGAAATTTCCGGCGGCGGGTTTATCTCCCTGATGGCTGGTTCGCAGCAAACAAGATGGGGTTTTTCCGTCCACAATTACCTGAAAACTTATTACGCGCCGCTGTTATTTCGACCTCATTTATTTTTCCAAGGATTGCGCCTGCTGTTTGGCGACCAAGTTATGTTTTGTCGCCGTACCGATTTTTGGGAATGCGAGGGTTTCGATGCTGCGCTGCCAATTATGGAGGAAGCGGATTTGTGTTTGAAGTTAGTGCGACGGGGGAGACTTAAGTTAGTCAATCGGGTAGTGGAAAGTAGCGATCGTCGAGTTGCGAATTGGGGCGAATTTAAAGCTATTGCCATCTATCTTTCGATTGGTTTTTTGTGGGGTTTTGGCGTTTCCCCAAGGTATCTCAAGCAGTTTTATGAAGACATCCGCTGAAACCGAAAAATTGATTAAATTCCCAAAATGTACGACCTGTAATTTTTGGGCAAAACTTTTTCCAACAGGTAAATAATCGCCCAACAACCTAACAAAGTCCCCGTAACTAAAAAGCCGAGCTTTAGCAGGGGATTTACCGGGTCAATAAACTTATAAAACACTAACAACACATATTTCACTACTGTGAAATCCAGGAGATATATAGGGAATGAGTAAGCAGCCAATATTTTGACTAACCCAGATACTCTACTGGGGAGTGCGATACTCTTAGAAAATGCGAGGATCGATAATACGAACAAAATTGCGTATCCTTGAGCAGATAGTTTAAAAAACGAGCGGAGAAACCATCCCTCCGAATTAACTCCACTTATCAGGTAATATTCCCAAATGCTAGCTAGATAAACAAGGAGCGTTGCCCCTAAAATTGGCAGTTTTTTCCGTTCGAGAACGGGTTGAATTCTGTCATACGAGCCGCCCAAAAATAGACCAGTTGAAAATGGCAAAATCCAACTGAAAATCCAGCGCTCCATCAAAGGTAGAGGTATTGATATGTATTGGAAAGCGGTTAAGTAGAAGAAGATTGTAAAAATTGCTTGAATTGTTATGCCCAAAGCCAAAACTTTTCGGGGATCTAAAAATCTTAATTTCACGAGAAGCCACCACCAGCCGTAGCATTGAACAATCACAACGATGAAGTAATAGGGAGGGATCACTGAACCCGTCAAGATATCTCTGAGTAATGAAAGTAAATCAAATTTTTGGATTTCTCCCAAATTATTTAAGATGTACAAAGCTACTGACCAAAACAGATAAGGGGGTATAATTTTGGACAGTCTTTTTTTGACTACCAGTGCGGGATTATTTTGATTTTCCAGTTTGTTGGTGAGAAAAAAACCGCTCAACAGTAAAAATGCAGGTACGCAAAATAGTTGAAATGTATCGATCCCCACAAATAAAATTCTGCGATCGCGAAATGCGAAGAACCCAGCATGAGTAATCACAACACTGACGATCGCTAAAGCTCGGATCAAATCAAATTCAGCGAACCGATTAGAAACTTTTTGCATGGTTCAAATTAGATTGTAAAAACTTGAATCAAGTTAGGAATTTTTTGTCTGATACCAAATCCCGGTTTGCTACCTCTTTTATCATTCGGCGGTTGAAACCGCTGCATAGAGTCAAACGAAGTCCGAGCAAAGGGGGACTAAGAGATAAAGAGGGTCTTTAAACCGGATTTGGTATGAGGATTACAATAGCATAAAATTTTATACTTGCTCTAATCTTCACAAAACTTATGTCTGCAAAAATAAGTCACCGAGTGCTGGGATTGAGGAAAAAAGACTATAAAGACTATTGCGAAAAAAAATCTACCTAAATTAGGTAGACTTTTAGAAATGTTCAAGCAATGAGTTCACTGTTGGCTAACCGTTGTTGTGATGGATGTGCGACGCAGAAACACTATCCAACTGCTCGCGCCCGTTGCGGATCACGCGCAGCATATCGCTTAACTTGTGCTCGATATTATCGAGCACTTGGTCGGCATAATCATCGGCTCCGTTTTGAATTTCCTCGCATTCAGCCATCGCCCTGACTCTCATCTCTTCCAATTCCTCTTGAGCCTGGTAGCGAATTTGTTCGACTTCCGCCAGCGTGGCCTGCTGAATTGCCTCGCAGTCGAGCAAAACTTGCTGCCGCAACTGATCTGCCTCTATCTTCGCCTGCTGGAGCAGGCCCATATCGTTTAAAATTTCTGCTGCTCTCTGTTCCGCTGCTTCTATCACTTCCTGAGCGTAAAGTTCCGCCTCTTGAAGCAAGTCGTCCTTGTGCCGGATGATCGTCTCGGCTTCCTGAAAGGCGATCGGCAAATTTAGCCTCACCAAGTCTAACTGATCGAGCAACTGTTCTTCATCCACCAGAGTGCGTCTGGTCAGGGGAATTCGCGGACTGTCGAGAACAATTTCCTCAAGCCGATTCAATTCCCGCTGGATGTCTACTCCTGCGGTTCGGGTGGGATCTCCGAAGGCGGCTGTGTTCTGAGGTGATTCGTTCTCAGTGCCGCGTCCGGTACTATCGGGTTCGATGCGAGTTGGTTCCTGCTGGCGTAACATTTGTAAATATCTAGGGCGACGTGTTTCGGAACAAGATGATCTACGGAGCCACCAAACTTGGCTATTTCTTTAACTACACTACTACTTAAAAAGCTGTACTCGTTAGAAGTTGCCAAAAAAACTGTTTCAATTTCACCCAGAAGGGTTTTATTGGTGTGGGCCATCTGGAGTTCCATTTCAAAATCTGTTAATACCCGGAGCCCCCGCAGCAGCACTTTGGCTTGTCGAATCTTAGCATAGTTTACTGTCAAACCCTCAAAACTGTCTACTTCTACATTTGGCAAGTGTTGGGTAGAGCGCAGGATCTGCTCGATCCGTTCCTCTACGGTGAAGAGAGGGGTTTTGCTGGGGTTTCTGACTACGGTAACAATTACCCGATCGAACAGTTTAGATCCCCGCTCGATAATGTCTGCGTGACCGAAGGTAATGGGGTCAAAGCTGCCTGGATAGATTGCAATCACGAGTTTGGCTCAACGGAGTGGGGGGAGTGGAGGAGTGGAGGAGTGGGGGAAGGGGAGAGTGGGTAGAGTGGGGCAGTGGGAGAGTGGGAGAGTGGCCAAGCCGGAGATGTGGAAAATCTTCCTTCTTCCTTCTTCCTTCTTCCCTCTTCCTTCTTCCTTCTTCCCTCTTCCTTCTTCCTTCTTCCCTCTACTTTTTCATGGAATGAGCTTTGTAGAAAGTTTCGAGGCTTTGCTTGTCGCCCACAAACCGCCAGTGCCAAGGCTCGTAACTGACGCCTTGGCGATTGTTTCTGGGGAAGGACATTTCAAAGCTGAAGGCGACGGCGTTGGCTTCTAACCACTTGAATGCTTCGGTATTTTCAAAACTGGGGCTGAGGTTGTGTTCCGGGGCGGTGCCGTCGCCGATGTCGATCGCGTAACCGGTGTGGTGTTCGCTGTAACCTGGAGGGGCGCTGACTTCCGCTCGCTTGCTGGCGTTTTGCCTGCGTTCGGCTTTCACGTCAAAAAATACGTGCTGTTGGTCTTGCAGGGAGCGAAAGCCGGATATGGGAGCGAAATAGATGCCTGATGCTGCTGCGGCGTTGGCCATTTCCTGATATTTTGCTGCTGCTGAGGTGCGGAGTTTGACGCTACCGTCGGGGGTGACGCTTACCAAGTCTTTTGCTGGTGCTTCTGGGTACGGCAAGTGTCCCAGCAGGTTTTCTGGGATGGCGGGGGCGGTGGCTTTGGGGGTGGTAGCTGGACTCGCGACCGATGCAGACGGCGAACTCACCGTTGCTGGGTTTTTTTGAGTTTGCTCTGCCTGACTGGTGGCGGGGAACAAGTTAAAGTTGAGGTGCAGCCAGATGCTGACCCCACAGGCTAATGCGGCCAACCCTAGCAGTTTCCAAATCAGCCCTTTTTTCTTGGACTGACTCTGGCCTGCTTCTAGGTATGGGTGATCTCGCACTGCTTCTGGAATTTCGTCGGCGACAAGCTCCGAGGCTTGCGCGGGTTTTCTTGACAGACTAGCGTTATCCAAGCCAGCTCCACTCCTGCACTTCAATAAGGCTCAACGTTACAAATTGTAGACCGATATGGGCGATCGAACAGCTACAATTGCCGCTGAGAATATATCATCTCTTTCTGACCTCGCCCCGTCCCATCCGCCAACTTTCGCATCTGTTGCTTGGGCCCACAGTCGATCGTCCCTGCGAGGTCGAACTGGTTGGCGCTGGTAGCGCTGGTTTATTTTAAGTGTAATTTGTTACTGTTGTTCGACAAAATCCAACAATTCTTCGATCGACACATCAAACGTCCGGGCCAATTTTAGCAGAGCACCGATGTCAGCCATTGCCATACCGGGCGATCGGGCATAACTTTTAACAGTATTGTAGGATACTCCAGAGCGATCGGCTACTTCCTTCAGCGTCCAGCCTTCCCTAGCAGCAAACTCTCTGATCCGCAATTTAACCAATTCGCCTCTTGACATTAGGGTGAAATTTCACCTATACTATATATGAGATATAAAGCGCCGACCACCGCCACCGCACTCCCGGCGCCTAATCTTCCACAACCTCAAACAAATCTTCAATCAACAGGTCAAAAGTTCGAGCTAATTTTTGCAAATGAGTAACGTCAACCGTTGCTAACCCCGGCGAACGAGCATAATTCTTAAGCGTGCTGTAGTGAACTCCCGATCGCTCAGAAACCTCTGTCAAAGTCCAACCCTTCTCGGCAGCCAGCTCTCGAATCCGCAACTTAACCAATCCCATTTCTTGACAATAGGCCAGTATTGGCCTTAAAATATTTACATCATAAATAGCGATCGCCCCCCGGCCTCGAAAACTGAAGAGCGAACAGCTATTTATTCAAATGACCGACAATTTGGCATTCACCAACAAAAAGTAGGATTCACCAACAAAAAGTAGGATTCACCAACAAAAAGTAGGATTCACCCAAAATCAAGTCGCCTTCACCCAAAATCAAGTCGCCTTCACCCAAAAAAGTCGGAGTCACCCCAAACAAGTCGGAGTCACCAACCATGATACCAAAACAAAACTCAGAAGCCAAGCAAATAAATCCACTCTCTCGCTTTGTAACCAAAGAAGCAGTTGCCAAAGTCTTGAAAGTCAAGCCAGAACAGATTCGGGACATTCGCTGCTGGGCTTACGTCATCCACGTTGTCGGAGTTGGGATTAGTCGGTTTGTCAGCTACGGAGATATGCCGCCAATTTTAGGAGTCGAACCGCCGACGCTGCAAGATTGCATTCGGTGGCGGAAACGCTGGAGAAGCAGCCAACATCAAGCACCGATATTTTGGGTAGATTTTTATGAGGGGAAATTTCGGCAGTCTCGTAGTGTGGAAGAACTCTACAACTGGGGTAAGTTGGTAGGTAAGATTAAGCAAGGGTTGTCAGAATTGCAGGTGCAGTTGCTGCGGAACATTTATTGTATGGTGAAAGAGTTTATTGAGGCTTTTTGAGTAGAGTTCGTTTAGCAAACCCCTTAACTAATTTTATTCGTGAGTAGAGCCATCTGGCATAATTGCACCAGTCAGCGTAGCATCTTGAAAGTCTGCTCCCCCTATTTTTGCACCCGTTAAGTTAGCGCCAGATAAGTCTGCATCTGTTAAGTTTGCTGCGCGGAGATCTGCTGAAATTAGGTCAGCACCACCCAGCTTTGCACCGTATAAACCCGCTTGCCGCAAGTCAGCTTCGGTTAAGTCTGCTGTGGTTAAATCAGCCTCAGATAATTCTGCATCATTCAAGTTAACCTGTCTTAAATTAGCTCTGCTCAAATTAGTGAAATCAAGGTTTGCTCCCTGAAGTTTGGCCCCACTCAAATTCGCATCCCTCAAATCGGAACTATTCAATTGTGCCGAATTCAAATTAGCTCCTTGTAAATCGGCTCCCATCAAGTTAACACTGCTCAAGTCCCTACCTGTTAGATCGGCATTTTGCAGCGATACATAAGGAGCAAGTAAATAAGCACCAGCTTTCACAGGATCAAAATCAACAGGAAATAAAGTTGCTTGATTGCAAATCGCTCCTTTAAGCTGAACTCCCTTGAGATTTGCTCCATCAAGATTTGCTTCTAAAAGGTCAGTATTGCTCAGATTTGCATTCGTCAAATCAGCATTTCTCATGTCTGCTTCCCTCAAGCATAGCCCGCTCAAGTTAGCTTCAGCCAGGTTTGCAGTTGTGAATTTTGTTGGGTAATCTTGACTGATTTGAGATCCGCTGAGGTTTACACCATTCAAATCAGCCTCACTGAAATTTGCATTCTCCAGGTTCGATCCTCTTAAAATTGCCTTCCTTAAATTGGCTTTTTCTAATTTAGCTGAGCATAAATTAGCCTGAGAAAGGTTGGCATTTACCAAATTTGCTTGATGCAGATTGGCGCTGGATAAATTAGCCTGAGAAAGGTTAGCATTTACCAAATTTGCTTGATGCAGATTGGCGCTGGATAAATTAGCCTGAGAAAGGTTGGCATTTACCAAATTTGCTTGATGCAGATTGGCGCTGGATAACTTAGTATTAGAAAGATTAACACCGCCTAAATTAGCCTGACTAAAATTTGTGTTCTTAAAAAAAGCATCTCTCATATCTGCTCCCTTCAAATTTGCCCCACTAAGATTTACACTCTGCAAATTTACACTCCTCAAATTAGCTTTATTAAAATTAGCATTACTCAAATTAACACCACCAGAAGTTAGAGGTTTTCCGCTCAAATCAGCACCAGCTAAATTAATACCCGTAAAATCCTTTTCTCCCTCATTGTAACGCCGCAAAAACTCCTCAACACTAACAACAGGTTCCAGACATTCCTCAGACTCATCCTCCACATCCTCACAGCTATCCTCTAAAGCAATATCTTCAGCATCCACCGCCAATCCTTCCAAATAATCTGCTCGATCCAAGTAATCCGAACTCGCTACAAACCGCCTTTCTATCTCCTCCTCATTTAATACTTCGCTGCTTTCAAATCGCTCAATTAATTGCTTGACTATTTGGCAGTCATTCGTGCGGATTCCCACTTCTTTCTCTGCACTTTGGTCGCTGTTAGTCAGAAAATTATGACTCCCCAACATGGCAAAACTAGAATCACACACTAAAAAGTTTTCGTGAGTTCCCAATAAAGAGAGACAAAATTTATCGGGATATTCGCTGGCTAATTCTTGCAAATCAGCCAAAGCATTGTAGCGCCATCCCTTGCCGATTTTATGCCTGTCTCCCAGATAACCCCAGCCAAGATTTATCAAACATCCTCGGTTCAAGCACTCTCTAAATTTTTGCAGCAATTCATCATTAATGCTGTTACAATTGAGCCAAGGGCAAACAATAATCACCCGCTCTTGACCTAGTGATAGCGCTTCCATCAACACAGCACGACTGTTGGGACGATCGCATACTAACTGATACTGAAAGTCTGACTTTTGCTTTTCTGTCTCGGTGTCAAGCTCGATCGGTCGATCGGCAATGACAGACATATCGCCATTTCCCAAATCACACGGCTGTTGCAGGGACGCAATTTCAGCAGTCAAACTTTCTAGCATTTGCGGTTCAGGGCGATCGTTAAATCGCTGTTCCTGTGCCTCTAACTGCCTCTTAAGTTTGGCTAAATATTTTTTCAGAATAACTTGCTCTTCTTCAATCTGCAATACTCTCGTGGCTATTGATACTAAATCTAGTTCGGTTTCTGACATAGTGCTACCCTAAAATCAAAAAAACTTAAAAAGCCATGTTTGGGAAATGGGCGAGTCATCAAACATTACCAACTTCCGCCAATTCAGCAGTACCAACAGAATCTTCCTCTTCCCCTTTATCCCCTTCATCAACCACAACCGTTAACTTCAATCCCAAAGCCTTCAGCCAATTAGCCAAAGCATAAATTGTGGCGCTTCCATTCTGCGACAACAAAACATCTAATTTTTCCAGATGCAATGAGGCCTCCTCATCAGACATAATTGGTTCGCCCAGAGCCTCAAATACATCTCGAAGCGATTTTCGCATTATTCCCATCTCTAAATCGCCTTCTTCCTCTTCTTCAAAGATCAGTGAGAGGTAAGCAGCAGCATAATTTGGGTCTTTGAAATTGGAAATTTTAAAAGAATGATAACTATCACTCGTCGGCACTTTGGCGTCTTTCATAATCTCTCCAGTATTCCTGAGCTTTAACAATGTCTTGGTCTTGAGTGCTTTTATCTCCACCGCACAGGATAAGCACAATCGTAGCTCCCGCTTGTCCAAAGTAGATTCGGTAGCCCGGGCCATAGTCAATCCTTAATTCCCAGACTCCTGCGCCAACTGAGCGATAGTCTCCTAAGTTGCCACCGCTAACCCGCTGAAGCCTTTTATCAATCCTAATTTTAGCGTTAACATCCCGCAGGGTTGTAAACCATTCTGCAAAGGGAACTGTGCCATTTTGTCTAATTACTAGAAACGCCTTTATTGGAGTAAAGCGGAGTTAATTGACGCATATTGATAACCATCTTGTTTGTGCA
>NZ_JAUBTL010000053.1:55110-57371 GCF_036702475.1 Microcoleus sp. D2_18a_B4 | reverse complement strand
ACTGTTGACTGTTGACTGTTGACTGTTGACTGTTGACTGTTGACTGTTGACTGTTGACTGTTGACTGTTGACTGTTACCATTCGTGTCAACTTAAGAATAAAATCCATAATAAATATCGTTTATAGTTGAGTTTCGATCCCCCCTAACCCCCCTTAATAAGGGGAGTAGGGGGTGGGACAAGAGTATTCTTACGTCCCCTCTAACTCCCATTAATAAAGGGGGAAGAGCATTCAAATTTCCCCTTCTTAAGGGGGATTTAGGGGGATCGAAACTTCGATACAAACGAGATAGACACAGGGTTTTAGTATTAGGTTGACACCGATGGGCTGTTACTAATTCCCAATTTCCAATTCCAAATTCCCAGTCAACCGTCACTCGCCGAGTAACAACGGAGGTAACTTAGTAAAAGGTAAATCCTCGTTGATTGCATCAATTTCTTCTTGTTCTCTTTCGTTGATTTGACCGATATAAGACTTGAGAATTTGGGCAAGACGGTTGTTATAAAATCGGTGCAAACTATAATTTGGCGTAGCTGGAAAGCCGCGCCGTTTTTTGTGCCGCCCGCCGGCACCGGGATCGAAGCTTTGGATGCCCCGATCGATCGCCCATTCGATCGGCGTATAGTAACAAGCATCGAAGTGCAAGCAGTCGATTTCCTGCAAACTGCCCCAATAACGCCCGTACAGTCGATCGCCCTTATACAAACAAAAAGACATACCCATCGGCTGTCTGTCATCTTCCTTGTCGTAGGCGGCTACAAATAAAACTCGATCGCGATAATTGTGGTGCAACTGTTCAAAAAATCGCTTAGTCAGATACTTGCTTCCCCACCAACCAAATTTGTCGCAAGTATTCTCATAAAAAGCATACATTTGACCAAACATGGCTTGGGGAATTTCATCGCCAGTCAGCGTTTTTACCAACAAACCAGCTTGGTCAACTGCTTTGCGTTCGCGCTTGATATTGCGGCGCTGGTTAGCATTAAATGCGCCTAAATAATTGTCAAAATTTTGATAGCCTTGATTTTGCCAAATATAGCTGTGGTGCAGCCAACTGCTGAAACCGTGGCGTTCCATTCTTTCGCGCCATTCGGGATCGACATAAAGGAAATTGCAGCCGGAGATATTATGGCGATCGCAAAAATGGTCGATCGCGCTTACCATTACTCCCGTTAATTCGTCTTCATCTTCCCCCTCGGCAATCAAAAACCGATAGCCTTCAGCCGGAGTAAACGGCGTCATTCCCATCAATTTGGGATAATATTGAACACCCAAACGTTGAGCTAAATCCGCCCACTGATTATCGAATACAAATTCGCCGTAACTGTGGCTTTTGACATAAAGTGGCGCGCAAGCAATCAACTGTTTGTCTCGCCACACAGTCAAGTGATGCGGTAGCCAACCGGTTTTACCTGTCGCACTGCCCGAGACTTCGAGATTGTTAAGCCAATCCCATTCCAGAAATGGAGTTTTTAGTGGCATCGCCAAGGCATCCCACGACGCTTGCGGGATTTCGCCTATTTTGCTAATCCAGGCTACAGAATATTGAGGCTTTGGCTGTTTCAGCATAGGGAGACTTGTGCGTAGAGCGATCGAACTTTATTTAACTTAATATAATTATTCGATCGCTGGGAAAGCTCAATGGCAACTGGTGTCAACTGAATGTTGAAACCTGACAAATCTCGCTTTTGTCCGAGACCCGATCCCCCTAAATCCCCCTTAAGAAGGGGGACTTTGAGTGCTTCCGGTTCCCCCCTTCGTAGGGGCGGTGCCCCCGTGCCCGCCCTTGGCTAGGGGGGATCGGAGGGCTTAATCGTCAAACCCTAGTCTCGGAGTACGTTTGAGCTTTAGTTAGTTCGATCGACCCGATAATGCAAAAATACCTCTTGTCCCACCTGTTTAACCGCCAAAAGCTCCAATTTCGGAGCTAAATCTGCCAAAAAACCCTCTCCCTCCACAGGTGTCGGTGCATCCGCCCCACCCAAAATTAACGGGCACACCGTCAGCCAAAGTTCGTCTACCAAGCCTGCAGCCAGCACAGACGCTACCAGTTTTCCCCCGCCCAGAATCGCCAAGCGTTTGATACCGAAGCTTGCTAGCTGTTGAAACGCATCAATCCAATCAATCTCTCCACCTGCGGTTTTCGCATAGATAATTCGATCGAATTGAGATGTTGCACCATTCTCAATAAGCTTTTTATGAACAGGCAAGATGCCTGTTCCACAAGAAAGTTCATCTCTTGTGGAACGGTCATCTCTTGT